>JALRHN010000043.1 GCA_023259575.1 Candidatus Kapaibacterium sp.
AATTGTGAAAGATGACTTTTGGTTTTTAATCCTGTAAAACTACTTAATGGTATATCTAAACTAATCCATTTTGAAGATGATAAAACTGGACTATTAATTGTAATTTCATGTGACACATCATCTCCACCTCCATATATGCCATTTGCTCCAAAATCAACTAACATTACCTTGACATTATTTGGCGAATTAGTAGCATTTGGTGTCCACATATCTATATGAAAATGCGTCATAGATGAAGCATTGATTTGATTTGCACTAAATTCTATCCCAACAAAATTCAGATTATAATATTTTATTATATCATCATTATTGATTTTAATAAATGAATTTTCTGTTGTTGAATATTTCCAACGAGTATTCCATGAATCAATTGGTACATTAGTATAAGCATTACTATATAATGAAATTACATCTTTTGAATTCACATTTGGTATTGGGGCTGGTGCTTCGGGCATTAAAGTATTTGCTACTGATGCTAATGTTAATGAACCATTTGCTTTTGTATTTCCTAATGTTGCTGTTATTATAGCAGATCCAGAATCTAAAACACTAATAATTCCAGTAGATGAAACTGTTGCAATCTTAGGATTAGATGATTCGAATGTAAAATATGATGGTGAAATCTGAATTGTTCTATTTACACCACTCGGTAAATTCACAGTGGCCGAATATCCATCAATTGTAATTGTTGATCCCTTTTCTGCTGTACTATTATTTCTTTGTTCGCCATTAAAAATAGAACCTGTAATTCTACCTAAATCTGGAACCTTTTCGAATTGAACTTCATCTATCCAAAAAGTATATCCTTTTTCATTAATAGGTCCAGTAGAATAATAAAACAATCCTTTTTCAGATGTCAATTTTGATGCATCTGGAATAGGAATAATTACTTTTTGCCAATTTGTATTGATGGCTAAACCATTCAATGCTATTTGATATTTGGATGCGCCAAAATCATTTCCAAATCCTAAAACATCTATCGTTGCATATTGTGTTGCTTTTATGTAAAATGTTAAAGCATTAAAGCCGGATAAATCTCTTCCTGTTTTACTAAAGTATGATCCACCAGCATATGCGCCTAATGCACTATTTGCATCTGGTACTGAAAATCGCATCGAAGCTTTAGAATTTCCATAAGTTTCTTTATTATCAATTTGAAATGCTTTAACATCAGATCCACCAAAAGCTGCATAGATTAAATCACTACTGAAATCATCGATAAAAATCTCGCTTTTTGCTGGAAATCCAGGACTTACCAATTCATCAACATTTCTATCATAACATCCATTCAGGAAGAGAGTAATAATTATAATCAATGTATTATGTGCAGATATAAATAATATTCGGTTCATGGTTAATCTGTTATAATATTTAAAAAGATATCAATTAGTAATGGAAACTTGAATGAATGTTCGGATTTCCCATTCATTACCATCTGGGAAGCCTATAGCTTTAGGATCAGGCACCCAATTTCCAGCTGGATCAATAGTGGTGACTGGAGAATATCTTGGTGAAAACATATTTAATGTTCTGAACGTAGTCCTGATACCAGCTTTAGTTGCAGGAAGCATAAACCAATCAGGTTGTATTAATTCGGTAGATAATTCAGCAATACATTGCACAGGATAAGTAAGGTTAAAATCTCGATGATAATCGAAAGGACCCCAATCATTAAACTTTGTTATAATCCACAATTTAGACTTCTTATATATAGTTCTTAGATCTGCACCAAAGCGATTGATTGTTCTGATATCATTACCATTGGCTTGTCCATTGCCAATATATAGATTAGCGATAAGACCTAATTCTGGATTTAGTTTAGAGACGATACGTAGATTTGCTTCCCATAAATCTTGAGCGGGTGCGGCACCTGGAAAAACGAATGTGGTTCTACCATTTGCTAAAATTCCAATCGAAGCATCTTGTGTTGTTGGAAGATGTCTATATAATATATTTGCGCTTAAAGCAAAGCGAGCATCTTCTGCACGATCATTATCCCATTCATACATCCATGTTCCGGGAGTAGGATCATAAGTAAGAAGTAATTCACCTGCAATTGTTTCTCTATTTGATCTCACTGAAAAAGGATCATCTAAAATATTTCTTGGTCTTGCAGGAGATAAAACAGAAGCAGGAATTGGGCCTTCTAATGGTTTTTGCCAAAGGAAATTTGGTGCTATTTGTAGAGTTCCTACAGTAAAAGTAAGACCACTTAACACATTATACATATTTCCGCTTCCTATATCTTTTAATCTCCAGCCAGTAAATGTTTTAGTATTATCAATTCCACCATTTGCAACTAAACCCATATAAGATGCTAATGCATACCAATTAAGATTTTTGTGAGAATAGGTCACTTTAATTTTACCACCAAGATTATCACTTGCCTTTATATTATCCTGATATACAGTATAATTATTTTCATCACCTCTAATCAATTGAAATGGGCGGCCATTCAGAGGTTGCCCACCCCATAAACCACCTATGTGAATACCAATATTATCGAATGATTTTGCAATACCTAAAGATAATCTTCTTGTTTTAGGTTGAGGAACAGCGAATGAGCTTTGTAGACCACTTCTTTGGGTAATATCTTCATGAAAAATACCTGTAATTGCATAACCTGAAACAGTACTTGAGTATTTAATTAATAATGCTGGATTTGCTCCCCACCATAATTCTGGACCAAAAGCAATTTTTAATCCTTTGAGATCTTTTTTACCTTCTAATTCAAATCCAAATGGAGCTTCTCCATTGTAAATATCTATATTAGGTCCATAATTAGCTTCTGGATATAAACCAAAAAAATCACCTTCATAACCCCAATGAAAATGCCCTGTTCTATAAAAACCAGTAAGATTAGCATAAGAACCTGTCCAGCTTAGACTTGTTTTATACAATTGCACTCTATTATTAGAGTTAATTTGCTGTGTTCCTGTAGGCGTTGTTGCAGTAAAGGTTCTTCCTCTATTTTCATAAAATATCTCATCAATTGGATTTTCTGCAATATTACCAAGAACATTAAACTGAACATTTGCGCTTAGATTAGGAGTAGGTTTTGCTGTAAATCCTATAATAAAGCTTTGCATATGATCAAAACCTAAAGAACTTGGATAAGTAGTAGTATTAGGTTTCTTTGTTTGGCTTGTAGAAATAAGGCTACCGCCAGTATTAAATGTAGAAAGATTTGCTTGAAAATTACTTACATATACTTTTCCTTTGTCTTCAGATTCCAATATTGCCTTATCACTTCTTGCCTTCAGCATAGCTTCGATAATCATATCTTTATCAATCGAATTATCAGAAAGAATCTCTTCTTTTGAATAGTTATAATGAATATCACTTTGTGAATGATTAGCTAATCTTGGTGAGTGTATCTGAGTCTTATTATCAGGTGAATAAGGATTAAATGAATGGATATTTTTTAATACATAATATGCAGCTCTGGGATATAATGTATAGACACCTAATTCATTATTTTTACCTTTTGCGCAAATACCAAACCATTCTTCATTCATATTATTATCGCCTTCTACATAGTCATTTTGATATCCTCCATTTGTCCAAGAAGCATTGATATCATGAGCATCTAAATTTGATGTCTGACCATATTTCCACCATCCATCGCTAAACTGAAATGTAAAGGCTCCAATACAATTTTCAGATTTGCCTAAACCAGAAGCATGTGCATAAATTTCCTTCCAATTTCCTAATAGTACCTTTGCTTGATATTCTTGATCTTCATTATGTGTTTTGGTATTAAAAGCATCTGCACCAAATTCAGTAAACATCATTGGTTTACCTATTTCTTTTTTAATTCTTTCAAAAGCATTATCAAAAGATATTCCTCGATAAGCATTTATACCTAAAACATCTATGTCTTTACATTCTTTGGCAATGATATCCAGAAATAATAAATCACCATTACATATCGCAATTGGATGCTGATTATCAATAGATTTCATTGATACAACAGCTTGATTAAATAGTTTATATAGATGAATAGCATCTAATGTGGATTGTCTTTCAGCAATAGGAATATTCTCTGTTTCTGCTCCCCTCCAGAATAATCCATAATTATTTTCATTGCCTAAAAGAAACATTAATAATCCACGAGTATTTTTATACTCTTGAGCCAATTCTTGAGTTTCTTTTAATAATAATTCTTTAACCGCACTATTAGAATAATCTGTATTTGGCGACCATACTGAATTAATTGTTAATCCATATCTTCCAAATGTATGATTAAGCATTGTAGAAATGCCGTAATTATCATAGATATATGTTATCCATCTAGAAGGAACCCCTGAATATTGTCTTATTGTGTTAATTCCCATATGTTTTAACAAAGACATTTCATGGTCTAATGCAGCTTTTATTACTTCATCAGTTTGATTCCACAAGCTATAAGAATAATTTGTTCCAATCGGGAAATAATCCCAATTCATACCATTGATAAAATATGGTGAATCATCTACATATAAAGTATGTCCATTATCAGAGGATTTTATATGTATTCTGCCTTGTTCGGCATGAATGGAAACTGTAAAAAACAGAAGTAAAAAGAAGAAGCGAATATTCATAATACTGCAAGTCATTACAAAATAAAGGAGTGAGTATGGGTGTTATACAAGTAATTTAATCAATCTCTTATTAACTTATAGTATCACAATTAATGTATTAATTGATTCAATATTGATGCTCTCGTATATTTGTATTACTACAATAACAATCTAATTCCTCATTATGTTTCATAGCATAGATTGATTCTATTTTGCTGGAATTTGTTTACCAAAATCTCTTCATTTTTTTATTATTCCTATGAATCCCAAAGTAGACTTATTGATAGAAAAATATGATAAATGGCAAGAAGAATTAATAATTCTGAGAAGGATTCTTTTGAATTCCGGCTTAGATGAAGAAGTTAAGTGGGGATCACCCTGTTATACTCTTCAGGGTAAAAATATCTGCATACTCTATGGATTTAAAGAGTATTGTGGTTTAAGTTTTTTTAAAGGAGCTCTTTTACATGATTCTCATCAACTATTAAAAAAACCTGGTGAAAACACTCAATCTGGAAGAATGCTCAAATTTATACATAGCAAAGATATTTTGAGTATACAGGATATTGTCAAAGAATATATACTAGAAGCAATTCAAATTGAATTATCAGGAGAAAAAGTTGAATTTAAACGATTAGAAGATCAAGAAATCCCTATAGAATTTCAAGATATATTACAAGAAAGAGAAGATATCCAATCTGCTTTTAAAGCTTTAACACCTGGTAGACAAAGAGCCTATTTAATGTTTTTTTCTGCGTCTAAACAATCTCAAACTAGAATAAATAGAATTGAAAAATATATACCCAGAATTTTAGATGGAAAAGGTATGCAAGATTGTATATGTGGTCTTTCCGGTAAAATGCCAATCTGTGATGGCTCGCATAAGCAATTAAAAACTTCTTAATGTTCTCACTTTTCTAAATCTTTTATGATAAATTTTTTCATGTTCATCATTGCATTGCCTGCATATTGAGCTGTTTGTGGATTATTGAATAATGCACCTAAATGCTCTGGTATAATTTGCCATGAAACACCATATTTATCTTTTAGCCAGCCGCATCTACCTTCTTCGCCTTCTTTAGATAAAGATTCCCAATAATAATCGATTTCTTGCTGATCTTTACATTCTATTACAAATGAAATTGATTCATTAAATGTGAATTGAGGACCACCATTTAAAGCGATAAATGTAGTTCCAGATAGACGAAATTGTACTACCATGTGATTTTCACTCAGAATTTGTGAATCTGGAAATATTGCACAGTAATAGTCAACAGCTTGTTTTGCATTATTATTGAACCATAAACATGGATATGGAGACTTTTTCATTAGATTTTTAAGGTTTTGAATATTGTTTTCTGAATTCCACTATTTTCTTAATCAAATCAACTGGTAAGGGTTTATCTAAAGGAAATTGAATTGCACCTTTAGAATATGTAAAACCTTGTAATTCTTCCTTGATATAATTAATTCCTGTGGCCGTTGGATAAAAGCCAATATGCTTTGCATAACCGGCAAAATATACCAATACTGTCTTTGTTTTATATGCTGGCATATTATAACTAATAATCTCTTCAGCTTCTGGAATTACAGATTTAATGATTATGCGCATTTCATGTAGATAATCTTGTATATGTTTTGGAAAGCTATCGATATAAGCATCTACTGATGAATGTTGTATTTTCATGGCATTAATTCAGGAGAAATACAGAATATTTATTGGTGTCTAATCTTTGTAAAAATGAAAGAGATGCATAAATATGGAGCTTTTGTTTTATCCCTTTTTTTTGAATTATACATGGAGAATATTCTTTCTTAAAGGAATTATCTATTTCAATATGTTTAAAAGCTTTTGATGCAAATTCTCCTATGTGTAATAATGAATAATCTACCGAATCACTGAATCCCCCAGAAATCCAAAAAAGATCGGGTTTTAACTGATAAAAGACCTTTTTATTAAATGAAGCATGATTTTTCAGTAGATTTTTATCTTTTATCTTATCTGCATGAGCCATTACAGTATTATTTAATCCCATAAGATCTATAGTTTTACCTTTATATGTATATGCAGTGCCTCCTGCAACTAATACTCCTTGAGAAGGTAAAGTAGATTCATTAACAAAGAAGCCAGATAATTTATCTCCTAATGATCTACCTTCGATTGCTATATTCCATTCATGTTTTAAGGGGGATTTTCCCGATAATGCGTCTATTAATCCAGAAGAAATAATTGCAAAAAAACATAATATGATGGCAAATTGTTTTGAAATAGCTAAGCCATAACAATCAAGGATCATCATTAAGACAATATAAAATATTGGCAATGTGGTTTGCATAAAACGGAAATATGCAAAGTGATCTCCACCTGAAAATAACGGAATGGCAAAACTGATAAGGATAGTACTTATAAGTATATAGACAGCAGGACTATATCGATGATTGCTGAATTTTTTAGAGATTCTATCTAATAATATTTTACTTATTGCTAAAGTAGATAAAAGAGATAGTGGATTTGCAGTTAAGAACCTATATATATATCCAATTCCATGCTTAAGATTTGACAGAATATCAGAAGATACTTTTGCATAATATGTGTTGGGTAATGGATATCCAAAATAGCTTAAACGCCATAGTATTAAGCCTATTATTGTACATATAAATACACTTAAAGGTATAATACTATTGTTAAAACTATGTCCAAAAGATGAAGTTTTCTGATATAAAAGTATATATCTAGAAATTAAAAAAAACGTACCCCAAAGCATGGCCTCTGGTCTGGTAATTACTAATAAGCCAAGTAATACAGAAAAAACATATTGTTCTTTAATTGTACTTTCTTTATTGATAATAGAAACTATATGAAGAATAAGCAGAATAATCAAACTAGTCCATAAACCAGTTTCCATGATAGATAAAATTGTCCATTCTATAAAGCCAGGTATCAAATAGACACAGCATAATAGAACTATCGATGGAATAGAAAAAGACGAAGAAGAGAATAATGAATCAGTGAATCTGGTTAGCTGAAAAAGAGTAAAGGAAATAATAATTATATTAAAAATAATAAGAAGAAATTCGGGGTATTCTGATATCTTAAAGAAAAGCGATCCTAATAAAGTCCACGATAGTGAAGTAAATCCTTCTACATGTTCACCACCAATTGAATAGACAAAGCCATGTCCTTGTGCAATATTCTTCATATAGACAAAATAGATATTGGCATCATCTACCCCAAAGAGAGAATGCATATTATTATTCCATGCCAAAGCAGTACTTGCTATGGTACACATCATAATCAATATAAATCGAACATATGAATTATGTATGATCTTTTGCATCATAAGTTCTTATACTTTATTTAGTTTTTTATCTATGCTAAAAGATCCAGGACCACATAACATTATGATTAAAAAGGCAAACATATATAATAAAGCAAGTTCTTTTTCAGCCAATGGATCTGAAGCATGAACTACCAAAGATGCAACTGCCATTGTAAAAAAAGCGGGAATAGCCGATAAACGGGTTTGAAATCCTATCAATATAAGTGCAGGTGCTATTAATTCACCAATAATGGTAAGAAATAGGCTTATTTCTGGACTTAAGCCCATAAAACTGAAAAACTTAATTTCTCCACCTGCCGTTAACTTCATTAACTTTCCCCAGCCATGAACCATCATTAATGCAGAAAAACTAATTCTTAATAGTGCTAAACCATGATCTTGATATGTTTTCATCAGATTTCCTAAAAACATTGAATTAAACTAAAAAAGGGACAGCAATATGTCCCTTTTTTAATAAACGATAAATATCTCAATTATAAATTTTTTATTTCAGCTATAAGATCTTGAATTACTTTTTTGGAATCACCAAAAAGCATTGAGGTTTTAGGACGGAAGAATAAATCATTTTCGATTCCTGCATATCCTGGTTTCATACTTCTTTTATTTACAATTACATGCTTTGCTAATTCTACATCTAAAATAGGCATTCCATAAATTGGAGAAGTTGGGTCTGTTTTAGCAGCAGGATTTACCACATCATTTGCGCCTAAAACTAATACCGCATCTACAGAAGGAAACTCATCATTTATTTCTTCCATTTCTTTTAATTTTTCATAAGAAACATCTGCTTCTGCAAGTAAAACATTCATATGGCCTGGCATACGACCAGCAACAGGATGAATAGCATAAGTTACTTGAACACCTTTTTCTGTAAGTAATTTTTCCAATTCATGGCAAGCATGTTGAGCCTGTGCAACAGCTAAGCCATAACCTGGAACAATTACTACTTTAGAAGAATATGTCATTAAAACAGCAGAATCACTCAATGAAATCTCTTTGTATTGTCCTTGAGCCCCACCTGCAACACCACCAGAAGCAGCATTCCCGCCAAATGAACCAATCAATACATTTGTCAAAGAACGATTCATTGCTTTACACATTAAAATTGTAAGCAATGTACCAGCTGCCCCAACCAAAATTCCACCTGTCATCATTGCTTTATTATCATATAAGAATCCGCCACAAGCAGCAGCAACACCAGTAAAAGAATTTAATAATGAAATAACTACAGGCATATCAGCACCACCAATAGGCATTACAAATAGAATTCCATAGATAGCTGATAAAACAAGTATGAAATAAAAGTATAGGCTTGAATGTTCAGGATGGGCTAATAGAACAAATGCTGATAATCCAATTGCAGCAAACAGTAATAATATATTTACTATATGTTGTCCTTTAAAAGAATAATCTTGTAAACGTCCATCTAATTTTGCCCAGGCAATCATACTTCCGGTAAAGCTTACAGACCCAATAATTAATCCAGCCAGAACAATCATAAAACTAGTATTGCTAAGAACTTCAAAATAGAAATGATCATGATTATATTCTACTATTGAAATAAGCGCAGCACATGCTCCACCCATACCATTAAACAAGCTTACCATTTGTGGCATATCTGTCATTTTGACTTTTTTAGCAGCAAATGCTCCAATGATAGTACCGATTGCAATACCACCAAAAATCCAGAGATAATTACCAAGTTTTATAGACTCATCTTCATAAAGGAAAATGGTACCAAAAATGGCAATTGCCATACCAATCGCTGCTATTTGATTTCCTTTTCGGGCACTTGCTGGATTACTTAACATTTTTAAGCCAAGAATAAATGTAATCGAGGCTATCAAGTAACACATTGTCAGTAAACTATATTCCATAAGAAGACTACTTTTTCTTGTTAAACATTTCTAACATTCTATCTGTAACCACAAAACCACCAACTACATTTAATGTTCCTAGGATAACTGCAAGAAATCCCAAAATTAATGCAATATAATCAGAAGGATCAGCCTTGCCCATTACGATAATAGCACCAATAATTACAACGCCATGTATAGCATTTGCGCCACTCATCAAAGGTGTATGCAATACACTTGGTACTCTTCCTATAACCTCTATACCAACAAAAATCATCAGAATAACGATATAGATCATTTGCTGATTATGAGTTATAAATTGTTGTATCAGTTCCATAATATTATCTTAAAAGTATATGATGTTAAATATTAAGTAAGCGCTCATGGACAATTGCACCGGCATGATTTATGCAACACCCTTTTACTAAATCATCATCAAAATTCAGATGAATATTCAAATCTGCATTCATAATTAATTGCAAGAAATTGATAATATTTTTTCCATATAATTTACTTGCATCTGATGGCATTGTTGCTGCTAGATTTGAATTCCCAATGATTGAAACACCATTATGATTAACAGTTTCATTGTTTTTAGTATAAGGAGTATTTCCGCCTGTTGCTGCAGCTAAATCCATGATAATACTACCTTTTCTCATTGTAGAAATCATCTGCTCTGTTATTAAAATAGGCGCTTTTTTTCCGGGGATTTGAGCAGTTGTTATGATTATATCTGCTTTAAGAACAGATTCTGCTATTCTTGCTATTTGTTTTTGCTTAAACTCTTCAGATTGTTCTACTGCATAACCTCCTGCATTACTTGCATCTGCAGCACCTTCAACTTCAATAAATTTAGCACCCAAACTCATTACTTCTTCTTTTACTGCAGGGCGTGTATCAAATACTTCTACTACAGCTCCTAAACGCTTTGCAGTTGCAATAGCTTGTAAACCAGCTACACCAGCACCCAAAACAAGCACTTTTGCAGGTGCAATACTTCCGGCAGCCGTCATGAACATAGGAAAATAACGTGCATACATCGCTGATGCAATTAATACCGCTTTATATCCAGCAATATTTGCCTGAGAACTTAGAATATCCATGCTTTGTGCACGAGTGGTTCTTGGAAGCATATCAAGTGAAAAAACAGTATTATGTGTGGTAGCCCATCGTACAGGAAATTCTGATTGTATCAAGGGCTGATAATTTCCAATCAAAATTTTATTCTGTATATCTGTGGTAGATTCGGGGTGAATAGAAAGTATAATATCTGCAGAACTTATGATATCCTTTTTGCTTACAATCTTAGCACCATATTGTTGATAATCATCATCTGATGCATAGGATTTTTCACCAGCTCCTTGCTCTATATACACAACTATATTTTTTTTTACAAGTTGTTGAATTGCTTCTGGTAATAGCGATACTCTCGTTTCAAAATCTGGTTCTTTTAAAACACCAATAATCATAAAATTATCCTCTATAATCTCTATTACTAAAGTAATCAATTATTATTAAATTCATAGTACTGTCAGATTTATAAATTTGTATACCATTATTGTTATAAAATTGTTAGAATATCTGTTATTATCGGCATAATTGTTGAAGACATTTGTGTAAATTTGATGTATTACATAGCTAATCACATTGTTGGACATATCATGAAAAAATTATTTTTCTTTCTATTTATGATGATTGTTTTTTATTCGCAATCGCATGCTCAAAAAACATTATGTAATGGTTCTTTGTATTTAGATGGAACTGATGATTTTGGAAGAATTTCTAGTTCATTTTTTGATACCATACCAAATCAAAAAACGTTTACTATTGAATTCTATATCAAATTAGGTAATAATCCTACTAGATATCCTGCGGTATGGAGTCAATATGGAAATGGCACATATATGGGAATATACCCATGCTCTGGTGTAAGAATGGTATATAAAAATACCAACACTTATGGTACTGATTCTGCTGGGATCAGACAAGGCACATGGGAACATTATGCTATTACTGGGGATGGACAAACTGCAAAATTAAAAATCTACAGAAATGGTACACTTATAGGAACTACTAATCACGGTACTCCAGATTGGAATTATGTAGATAATAGCTCCAGAATTGGTGCTGCTTTTGACCTTGTAGATCCAAATAAAACATGGTATTTAAATGCCCATATAGATGATTTTAGAGTTTCTAAAACCATACGATATACACAAGATTTTACGCCTCCACAAAATTTAGAATCAGATGCTGATACTAAAGTTTTATATACATTTAATGCTGTTTCTGCAGACAGTATTGTACAAGATATAAGTGGCAATAATAATCACTTAAAATTAGAAGGAAATGCAACTATTGTTGAAGATGCACCGTATTCTGGAGGGGATGGATTAGTATTTAAACAATCTGGTAATATTTTCCCCGATATTAATGCACCCGACAAATTTTGGGTGTATTCAAAAGATGGAAATGCTAGTTTTCAATGGCAGGTAAATACTGGAAGTGGATTCAATAATATTTCAGATACTTTACCGGATTTTTCTGGTGTTAATGCCGATACTTTACATATTAATGCATGTAAAATTGTATTTAGTAATTATGCATTTCGTTGCATTGTAAAATCAGGAATTTGTAGCGATACAACATCTGCACTAACAATGAGAGTATGTGGCAAGATTACTCAGGTACCCTCAAGTGTGGAAGCTTTAGGAAAAGATACTATTCGTTTTGTTATTGGGCATACTGACACTCTTGCCCAGTATCAGTGGCAAAAAAAGATTGGATCTTCCTTTGTTTCTATAGCAGATTCTGGGATTTATTCTGGTACTAAAACATCTACAATTACCATATTGAATAAAGATTTAGGTGGCATAACTCACACATATAGATGCTATGTTAAATCTGGTGTATGTTCAGATACTATCGTTCCAGTAAATATACTTATATGTGGTGCTTTGGTATCAAGTCCAGAAAATGTAAATGCTGCAAAAGGCGCAAATGCTACATTCACAGCTAATCATACAGACCCATTAGCTGAATATCAATGGCAATTAAATAGTGGAACTGGCTTCAGTAATATCAAAGATACTCTCCAGTATTCAGGTGCAACAACTAAATCTCTTAAAGTATCTAATCTATCTTTTACAAATAACTTTTATGAATTCCGCTGTATCATAAAATCTGCTTCTTGTTTTGATACCACGCAAAAGGCAACACTGAAAGTTTGTGGCAGTATCCTATCTCAAAATTTCACGCAAAATGTCAAAATTGGAGATAATGCTCAATTTGCTATTGTTCATAATGACCCTTCTGCATTATTTTCTTGGCAAATTAATATTGGAGCTGGTTGGAATACTATAAATGATGATAGTAGAGTTAGCGGTTCAAAAACAAATATTATTAAAATTAATGCAGTTACATGGGCAGATAATGGATATAAGTTTCGCTGCATTGCTAATTCATCGATATGTTCGGATACTTCGCTTCCAGCAACATTATCAGTATGCGGTAGTATAACAAAACAACCAAAAAATACTTTTGCTCCTTTTGGAAAAACATCTCAATTAAGTGTGGGAAATAGCGATCCACAAGCATTTTATCAATGGCAATCAGATTTAGGACAAGGCTTCCAAAAAATTAGTGATTTAGGACAATACGCAGGTACAAATGATAGTGTTCTTTCGATTAATAATATTACTATTTCAAATAATAATCAATCCTTTAGATGTTTAGTTAAAAGCAATGATTGCACAGATACTTCTAGCATTGCTACCTTAACTGTGTGCGGAAGTATAGAAAATGATCCTTTCGATATTTCTGTCAATGCTGGAGAAGATGCCTTTTTTGCTGTAAAACATAATGACCCAATGGCAAATTATGTTTGGCAAACAGATTTTGGAGTTGGTTTCTTGAATATTACAAATGCCGGACAATACTCAGGTGCCAATAAAGATACTTTACTCATTCGATATGTTAGCAATACAAATAATAATCAAAAGTTTCGTTGCATAACCTCTTCCAATAATTGTATTGATACTTCTCAATCAGTTACTCTATTTGTAAAATCTGCTTCTGGAATTGTTAATTCACATTCTGATGATGCAATTACAGTGTATCCAAATCCTGCTCATAATAAGATCTTTTTGCTAGTGCCTAATTCTGGCCAAACAACTGAATTCTATATCACAGATCTACTTGGAAC
>JALRHN010000044.1 GCA_023259575.1 Candidatus Kapaibacterium sp.
TATTACTCCTTCGATAGAACGATATGTAGAGAAAAATGATCTAGATCTTTCATTTTTTATGAAAAACTGGAATGATATAGAATTTGCAATTATGACAAGATTTTTTTCGGATGAAGAAGAATCTATATTATTTGATTCTATTCATAATGGTATAGCAGAGAATATCAAAAAACTAGAACAATTTGTTGAAGGAATTGATAAGAATCTTATTGGCAGTGTAGCAGCTGCTGAACATGCCATTGAAAAACAAATTGATATTATTAGAAAAAAGATAGTCTCTGCTAAAAAGAAGCAACATGAATTGCTATTTCAAAAAGGGAAGGAGACTATGAATTGGATATATCCAAAAGGCAAGCATCAGGAAAGAGTAATAAGTAGTATCAGTTTTGAGAATAAAATAGGAAGTAAAGCGCTTATCTCTGCTATTATGGATATAGCATCTCAAAAACCAGATCAACAGTATAAAGTAGTATTAAAACCCAATGATTTTTAATATTTAAGATTTACGTTCTATAACAAATCGGGCAAATGTTTTAAGAGCTTGTTTATATGGAGATTCTTCAAATTGATCTAAGATCGATAAAGCTTCTGCGATTAATTCTTCAGATTTTAATTGGGCATAATCTATACCATGATGGTTTCTTACAAATTCCATGATGGAAATGATATCTTTATTCTCCAACTTACCCCTTTTTATCAGTGATATAATCTCTTTAGAAGTTTTTTTATCAGCATTATTAAGTGCATGAATAAGAGGCAAAGTGATTTTTCTTTCTTTTAAATCATTGCCATAAGGTTTCCCAATAAGATTAGTTCGGCTAACATAATCGAGTAAATCATCGCGAATCTGAAATGCAAGACCCATCAATTCCCCAAATCGAGCCATAGATGTACATATTTCTTCATTATCACTTGCGCTTCTTGCACCAATTTCACAACAAGTTGATAAAAGTGATGCTGTTTTATCACTGATAATTTTGAAATATGTGGCTTCATCAATATTAAGCTGACGACTTTTTTGCATTTGCAATAATTCGCCTTCACTCATTCTTTTTACTGCAATACTTGTAGATTTTAAGAAACTAAATTCATCTCTTTCTACAGCAATTAAAAGTCCTTTCGATAAAAGAAAATCTCCAACTAATACAGAAGCCTTATTTTTCCAAATAGCATTAACTGATGGAAATCCTCTGCGAGTATTTGCTTCATCTACAACATCATCATGAACAAGTGTTGCAGTATGCAAAAGCTCTACCATCGATGCCCCTGTAAAAGTCCTAGGATTTACTCCACCACTTATTTCTGCTGCCAAAAAAACCAATGTTGGACGAACTTTCTTTCCCCTTTGGCGAAGTATATATCGAATAACTAAATCCAAAAGCGGTACTTTGCTGCGCATTTGCTCCCTAAAATATGGGTGAAATGCATCTAAATGATGTTGAACAGGTTTGCTAATTTCGCTTATAGACATAGTATGTGTGTATTGTATTCAAAAAGTATGAAACCTTAGATGTCGTTTTTTTTAGGCTTTATTGCAAAAACAGTTACCAAAATACTTATTTCATAAAGTATATAAAGTGGGGCTGCAAATACCAATTGGCTTATTGGATCTGTACTTGGTGTTAAAGCTGCTGCTATAACAAGAATTGCAATAATAGAGTGCCTTCGATACTTTCTTAATATTTGAGGAGATAAAATACCAATGCTGGAAAGGATATATGCGATCATTGGTAATTCAAAAATAAGTCCGGCAGATAATAATGTTGTAGTGATAAAACTGAAATACTCAGTAACATCAATGCTGTTTTTGATAAATTGAGACCCAAAACTAGCCGAAAAGGATAGCATTACAGGTATCATTATAAAATAAGAGAATACTACACCAGATAAGAAGCAAATAGAAGTAAAAAAAGTGATTTTCCCTGCCCATGATCTTTCTTTTTCATATAAACCAGGTGCAATAAATTTCCATAATTGATATAAAGAAAATGGCATTGATATAATAATTCCAGCCATTATTATTACTTTAAAGTACAAAAATGCTTGCCCAAATGGACGTAAATTTTGTAATTCCATATTAACAGTAGCTGCTGGCCTTAGTAAAATCCAATCCATCAACTCATTAACATAAATACCACAAATGATACAGCCAATAATCAATCCAATTACTGCCCAGAAAATTCTTTTTCTTAATTCATCTAAATGATCAAAAAAACTCATTTCGACCTGATTTTCGGTCGTATCATTATTCATAAAAACAATGTATAAGTAATAAAAGAGATTATGCGTTCATTCAATACAATCAACAAAATTGTTGGATTAATGAATCGATCAAATCAAGGATAATTTTGAATATTCAAAACCACAATAAAACACAGAACAAAGTTAACATAATCCCAAGTGAATGCCAACGAAAGTACATTCTTATACTATTGTAATGTGAAAGCAACAATTTTGGATGTCCTTTTGTCATATCCTTCAAATACCGCATAAAATAGTGCTTTGTAGGCATATGCAATAAGTAATAAAAAGTAAGTTTTAAGTATTTATGCGGTTAGTAAGACAAGTCATTTTGTAGAAACCTCATAAAATCATGTAATTACAAAGTATGCCAAAAAAACAAGAAATATATTTTAAAAAAATAAAATATTCTTCTTGCATTCTTAGTGCAAAATTCTCCATTTTTGCACCCCGGTTTTGCAGGGCTTAAGAAATAAAGTTCATATGTATTATGTACATGTTAAAATCTGAACTAATATTTTTTACTTTACTGATTCCCCTCAGTATGTGCAATATTCAGGTATGAGATACGGCAATTCCCCTTGCTTATCTTAGATGTATCCAAACATTATTCATAATGTTTAAATCTGGTTTGAGAATAATCAAATCTTCTAATAATTAAGACTCAATACGCAATAATTGCAGGATTCTTTGTGTGCCTATTTTTATAATCAGAATATAAAATTTGAATGTAAGTATAAAGTACACTAGATGAATGTTATGCCATTTTGGAAAGGAGTATCCTCTTGGCAAGAAAACGAGATACCATAGTTCTGTTTCCGTCTGCATCTTCTGATTCGGCTAATCAGCGTTCAGTTATTGAAAAAACTGCTGAGCAACAATTACATATATCAAATCCGCAGAATATAGATATATCCTCTGGCGATGCTTCATTTCTTTGGAATCAGGTTTGCACTATCATCAAAGATAATGTGTCTTCGCAGGTTTATAAAACTTGGTTTGAACTAATTAAACCTCTCTCTTGGTCTGATTTGTTGTTAACAGTAGAGGTTCCCAGTCAATTTTTTGTAGAATGGTTAGAGGAGCACTATAATGATTTACTTAGAAAATCACTTAATCATGTAGCTGGTGAAAACTCACAATTACAATATGAGGTAGTAGTTCGCAAGGGTGATTCTTCATTAGAAGATAGAACTATTCGTTTACCAGCCTTTAAGAATACCCCAGCATCGGCAACTCAACCTGCATTACCATTCAGTGGAAATACTCATGCTGTAGTTTCTGATTCACATGAATTTTTATCTTCTTTGAATCAGCGATATGTTTTTGAGAATTTTATTCGTGGTGAAAGCAATCAATTAGCGGCATCTGCAGCTTATGCAGTTGCAGAGAATCCTGGTAAAACAAGATTTAATCCATTGTTTATTTATGGTGGTACTGGTTTAGGGAAAACCCATATTGCCCAAGCAATAGGAAATCACTTATTACAAAAGAATCCATCAGCAAAGGTTTTATATACAAATAGTGAACGATTTACTATAGAATATGTGCAAGCAATTCAGAATAATAAAGTAAATGAGTTTACCAATTTTTATCGAAGTATTGATGTATTAATTATAGATGATATTCAATTTTTGGGTGGTAAAGAAAAGACACAAGATCATTTCTTCCATACTTTTAATGCTTTACATCAAGCTGGTAAACAACTTGTTTTAACAAGTGATAAACCACCAAAAGATTTGCTTGATTTAGATGCAAGATTGATATCTAGATTTCAATGGGGATTGACAGCTGATATTCAAGCTCCTGATTTTGAAATGCGTATGGCAATTATTCAAAAGAAATCTCAGGATGAAGGATTTGAAATTCCAAGTGATGTTGCAGAATATATTGCTAGAAATATAACTGGTAATGTACGTGAATTAGAAGGCACGCTTATTAAATTGATGGCTAAGATTTCTTTGGATAGCAGAGAAATAGGACTAGATCTAGCTAAAGAAGTAGTTAGAGGAATAGCAGGAATATCTAAACAGCAATTATCGATTCATGAAATAGCATTAGAAGTAGCATCATATTATCAGGTACCTGTAGAATTACTATCTGGAAAAACTAGAAAACATGAAATTGTGATTGCCCGCCAGATGTCTATGTATTTGGCAAAGAGTCTCATTGGAACATCATTAAAGGGAATAGGATTGCATTTTGGTGGAAGAGACCATACAACAGTATTGCATTCTTGCCAAACAATTGATAATTATCTATGTCATGATGTAAAAGTACGGGCAGCTTTGGATGTTTTAAAGAAGTCTTTAACTCATCGTTAATGTGAAAATTCTTATTAAACTATGAAAGGCTGACCATTAATAATGATCAGCCTTTTTTTATTCTTCACCTCGACGTATTTCTCTTTCTATATCTTTTCTTTTGCTGTCTTCTCTTTTATCGTGTAATTTTTTACCTCTTACAACTGCTAACTCTACTTTTACATAGGGTCCTAGAAAATATAGAGACAATGCAACTATCGTTAGGCCCTTTTCATGAATTGCTTGTTTTAAGCGTTCTAATTCTTTTTTATGTAATAATAATTTTCTGGTTCTTCTGGGTTCATGATTTTCTCTATTACCAAAATCATATGGGCTAATATGTGCACCAAGAAGATAAAGAGTATCATCATTTTTTGAAGGAAAGGCAGCATAACTATCTTGAAGATTGCATTGATTTTGTCTTAATGCCTTTACTTCGGTTCCAGTAAGCATAATACCAGCTTCTAGGGTATAAATTACCTCATAATCATGTCTAGCTTTTTTATTTTGAGCTATTATTTTTTTTGTTCTTTGTGGTGATTCTGCCATAAAACTATGTGATAATTAAACGATACTTCATTGTGAAGTTAGTAGAGAAAAATGATAGAGTGCTATTCCAGATGCAATACCTACATTTAGTGATTCTGCTTGACCATGCCCTGGAATATGAATGTTTGTTGTGATACAGGATTGAACATCTTCAGAAATACCATGAGCTTCGCTTCCAAGAATAAGGCCCCATTGATGTGCCAGATGAGTAATTGATGATAAAGAATGAGCTTTTTCTAAAGTCATGCCATATAATTCTAATGAATCGTTTTTTTCTTTTAAAGCATTAAGATATACTTCAAGATGTGATGTAGTTATAAAACTAGAACGAAAAACTGAGCCCATAGATGCTCTTAATACTTTAGGATTATATGGGTCAGCAGTAGTGCCACCAAGGACAAAAGTATGTATACCAAACCAATCTGCAGTGCGAATAATTGTTCCTAAATTTCCAGGGTCTGCAATAGAGTCTAAAGCAAGAAAGCAATCAGTTGGTGTTTGACTATTGGTTTCAACTTTATTGATAATGCATAAAATTCCTTGAGGATTTTGAGTATTTGATATGCGCTCAAATACTGCTTCACCAACTGTAAATACATTGATTCCATGATGATATAAAGTTGCAGCTACAGATAAAACTTCTTCATTTGGATTTTGAACCATTACAGCATATTCTATATCCATAGAGTTTTTTAATGCTTCCAAACATAATTTTTTTCCTTCGGCAATAAATCTACCTTGAATTTCCCTTTCTTTTTTTTCTGATAAAGCTTTAATCAAAGCAATTTCAGATTTTGGTAAAAACTCTGTCATGATAACCCAAATAATGTAAAAAGGAATATAGATATAAGCAAATTTACGTGGACATCGGTCACATTCAAAATTTAGTTCATAATTAGTATAAATGTTGGCTTTTTACTAAAAAAACCTTGACATTATATTGTTTAGTAAGTATTGATTTACGAATTTGCATCGGGCTTTAATAAAGGATTATTTACCTAGCCATTTCTTATCTATTATTGTGTTGTATGTCTATCAATTATTCATTCAGAAAGCATAATGACCGTGAGCTAACGGACCGAGAAAAGTTTATTCTTAGGTCTATCGTTCAGGCATATATTCTTACAGCTTCACCGGTTGGATCTAGATTTCTGTCTAAATATGTAGAAGAATGCAAATTGAGTCCAGCAACGATAAGAAATGTAATGGCTGATTTAGAAGATATGGAGTTTATTAGTCATCCACATACATCTGCTGGAAGAGTTCCTACTGATAAAGGGTATAGATTATATGTAGATTCATTGATGAATATTGAGCATATCTCTGAATCTGAGCAAACAGTGGTGGATAAACATTTAATAGCACATCCATATGAAGGAGCCTTAAAAGATGCTTCAAGGATATTGGGCTCTTTATCACATTATTTGGCTATTGTAGAATTACCGAATCTTGCTGATATTATAGTAAGGCAAATTCAATTGATGCCATTATCTTCGCAAAGATTATTGGTTGTAGTAGAATTAGACTCAAAGCTAGTAAGAACAGTTACATTAGAAACGGATATAGATATTCAATCAGCACCTTTGGACATAGTTTCTACGTTTATCAATAGTAAAATTAGTGGTAAAGTTTACGATATATTCGAATGAACTTTGTTTCCATTTTGCAAGAACATAGTAATTTTTTACATAGCTCATTATTCCGACTTTTTGTGGAATCTGTTGATGTACTATTTAAGCCACATCAAGCAAATGAAGAAAAAGTTCATATAGCCGGAACCCAGAATTTGCTAAAGTATCCAGAATTTGAAAATCCCGAGCATGTTAGAGGTATTATAGAATTAGTTGAAAGTGAAGATATCATTATACATTTATTAGATAGAAAAGATGGAATATCTGATACAGGAATAAAAGTAATTATTGGCGAAGAACTTGGAGAGGAAAAGCTTAAAAATTATAGTCTAGTATCTGGATCATATTCAATTTCTGGTGCTAATGGATCAATCGGATTAATTGGTCCAAAGCGAATGAATTACTCTAAAATGATATCTTTAGTTGAATATGTAGCTGGTGCTCTTTCGAATCAATAAGAATTTATCGACTACATTTATTATCAGTTCATTTTTGAAGTTTTACACTGCAGAAAATTTCACTATTTTTGCCTTCCGATTTTTGTAATCTATTACAAGAGGCTCTCGTGAGCTTACACGTTATTATGTTTTCATTATTAGCTATTCTTGCAATAGCTACAGGCGTCCTGCTAGTAACCAGACGTAATCCGGTTTCTGCTGCTGTATCGCTTATTCTTCATTTCTTTGCTTTATCAGGTTTATACTTAACATTGAATGCTCAGTTTCTTGCTGCGGTTCAAATTTTAGTATATGCTGGTGCCATTATGGTATTAGTTGTATTTGTTATAATGCTATTAAATCTTGGTAAAGAGCAGAATTTGAGAGAAAATTTCAATCCAAGAACCGCAATTACAATTGCTATGTCTGCTGCATTAATTATGCAATTAGTATTAACCTTTACTGGTAATCCAACTGGTAAAAATCAGTTGTCTGCTGCTTCAGAAAAAATTGGTTCTCCTGCTGAAATAGGGAATATTCTATTTTCAACGTATATATTTCCTTTTGAAGCAATCTCTTTACTATTATTAGTTGCTGTTGTTGGCTCTATAATTCTTGCTAAAAGAACTGTCGACAAATAATTAAGAATACTACATTATTTAGGATACTTTATGCCTCAGAATATACCTTTAGAATATTATCTAGCCTTATCTGCAATTATGTTTGTAATTGGGGCAGCTGGTGTAGTTACTCGAAGAAATGCTATCATTATTTTTATGTGCATAGAAATGATGCTTAATGCAGTAAATCTAACTTTGGTATCTTTTTCTAGTTATTTAGGTGATGCTTCAGGACAAATGTTCGTGTTTTTTGTGATGGCAGTTGCTGCTGCTGAAGCTGCTGTTGGTTTGGCTATTGTACTTTCTTTATTTAGATCTAGCCAAACTGTATATGTGGATGAGGTTAATTTAATGAAGTGGTAATACATACTACGCATATCTGTAATAAGGGATGGATTTATATAATCCATCCCTTTTTTTTTACAGATTCCTCTACTATTCTTTGTTGATATATGGAATTGTTAATGTTCCATTTTCAGTGATTATCATAAGATAAAATGCTCCTTTTTGATGATCACCTGTATTAAATTCGATTGTATGCTCACCACTTAGATAGTCTATTGGGCCTTTACTCATTATTGTTCTGCCGGTTTCATCGTAGATTTTGCATGTTATTTTCTGTGACTTAAATACTGTAAGTGCCAGATTAACTATATCTGATTTAGAACTATTAGCTGTAGTTAATGTTGCAGTTATATCCTTGTCTAAATTACCATACATGATTGGTTGTTGAAATATAACTCTTATGGGTTTAATAGAAGTGTATCGCATCATTCTTGCATTATTACCAAATTCGATGCTACCTGAAATACTAGTTTCACCTCTCCTTCCAAATAAGAAAACACCGTCTATCATACAAAAATCACCTGCATTCATATAACCATTTATACATTCACCGTTTATAGACAAAGTACCTGGTGAAACAATGGTCCAATCTGTTATTACTAAATTGGGGGAAATATTTTTACCATTTGTTTCATCACTTTTTGATACTTGTAATGGTTTAAAATATGCGGGATCATACTGAATAGTTGCATGAAATTTGCTGCCTCCAATATCTTGAGGATTACTTGTACTTGTAAGAATGATTCTTGAAGTATCAAATAATTGTACTTGTAAAGAATCTTGAGTAAATGGAGAAATGCTTCTTCTAAAACCTAGTGAACCTGATGTTCTTCTAGGTATAGATTCATCGCTATTATCACAAAAGCTAGATGGTCCTGGATCGCACATCATTAAATTCCATGGGCCTTCATCAGCCTTAATTCCAAATTCATATATAGTATGAACTTTATCAGACATCAATGGAGATTTACCAAAACCAAATTTTCCTCCTTTTACTAACAAAGTATCATCAGAAACATCTTTGCCATTAAGAAATACTCGTATTCCTTTCTTTACGCTGTGATACACATATATTCCCCAATGTTGTTTGCCATTGCCTGTAAATAATTCAAAAAGATTATAGCAATTTTGCATATCAGGTTCTTCTATTCCTAATACCCAATCATTCAATATGTATAATGTTCCATTGCAATAATCTGCATACAAATTAGACCATCTGCCAATAGCGGGTTTGGATTTAGACCATTCATGATCCGGCTTTGGATAATCTGTAAAGCTGCCATCTATTGTATGTGGCGCAGCTATACAAGAAATTGTTCCAGAAGAAGACCCAAACATCCCAAATGTTGATTGCGCACCCAATGTTCCACCAAATGTATTTGGTTCTGTTGCAAGCCCTGCAACACCTGCTTTAGGTATATATCTTCCATCCTCCTTTAGAACCATTCCTCCCTTATATAAATCCCCGTGAAAATAGGATGGATCTCCAATTAAACCATAGGTTGAAGTGTCATTACAAACAGTGCTTGCACCATTTGGTCTGACTGGATCACATAATTCAGGGAAGAAAAATCTACCAGGCTTTACTTTAATACCAAATTCATAAATAGTATGTGCTTTCGAATGAAGCGGAGATGAATGAAAGCCTGCCTTACCACCAATCACATAATTTGTGTCTTTTGTTACATTTACATTGTTCCTATATACAACTGTCCCTTTATATGTACTGTGATATACCCTGATATTCCACGTTTCTTCTCCATTTGCTGTGTAAAATGTAAAGAGATTATAGCATGTTGTATCTGGATTTTCTGTAGCTAAATACCAATCATTTAATAAATATAGGATTCCTTTTTCATCACAATAATCCATGTATAATTCTGAAAAACGTCCATTTAAAGGTATTATTCCAGACCATTCTTTTCTATCCCCAGAAACAGAATCTGTAAACTTCCCATCAATTTTATGAAGTAAACTACATTCTATTTTTGGTTCATTCCCATAACCACCTGATGGATTATTTACTTCGCTACCCCTTTCTTTTCCTTTTGGATTTTTCCCAGCTTCTACAGAATCTCCATATTGCTTTTTTGGGTCTGGTTCATTGCCATCTGCAAATGAATCTGTATCAGTGTTTTCTTTAACAATAATTTTTGTTGAGCCTGAATCTCCATCATTGATGCGAAAAGAAATAATATGCTCACCAGGTTTGGTGTTTTCTGGAACCTTGCATGTTATTAAACAATGAGTTGCTGTTAATATGGCTATTGTTTGATTGTCAAATTTTATTGAATATTTGCTCTTATAATCAAAGTTTTTAAAATCTGCTAAGAAGCATCCTGGGTTTTTGGTTATCGATATAATTGTTCCCGGTACAGCCTCTTTTGGAAAAGCTTGAATTGATATTAACTTTTGAGCTACAGTTAAAGTAGGCAAAAAATAGCATATGCATATCAAGCAATACAGTACATGTTTAGATTTCATTCTTTATTCACCCTTAAAAAAAGAAAAAAAGGCCATGATGATTCATGGCCTATAAATTATTTAGCTATCACCATTTTTTTGCTGACATTCATTCCATTTATAGAAATAACAGCATGATATATTCCCTGCGCCAAAGATCTAGTATCAATATTTAATGAATATGTACCAAATTCTTTCATACCCTGTGATACCGTCATGATTGTTCTACCCATATTATCATTTACTGTAATCAATACATTTGAATAATAAGGTACTTGATATTCTAATGAAGAATTACCATTGCTTGGATTAGGATATGGATCTGATACTGCAAAGGCATCTTCTGTATCCCTAGTATCATTTTTGTCGAAATCAATACCCAATGGCAATTTGCAACCCAAAGAATCTACTGGATATTCAATCGATTTGGCTAATAATTTCCCATTGAATGGATAATAAATCGTGATTTTACGCATTGTACCAGGTTTATCGCTTGTATCGCAATGAGGTGCATTATAATAAATAGTACAGCATTCATCCTTTGTAATTTCAGTTGTTAAAGATCTATAGATAGAGTCTAATTTTCCGGCAAAATCAACTTTGAATAATTTACCATTTGTTCTAAATGCTATTCCTTTTAAATAATCTAAGCCATTTCTACTTTCTTCCGATGAATCTAAACCTAATGCAATAATATAGACAGGTATATTATATGTTTTAACTTCATCTAAAGCAGCAAAAACAGAAAAGCTATCTGGAGGACGATTATTAACTCCATCGGTTAAAATGACAATTGCTTTTTTAGCATTATTAATACTTTTAACAGAATTAATACCTGTAATTAAAGCTGCATTAAATGCAGTCCAACCTTCAGGATTTAATTGATTAATAGCAGTTCTCATTAAACTAGTATTGGTTGTCCAATTAAGGTCTGTGCTTACTGTATCAGAAAATGAAATAATTGTTGCAGAGTCTCCCTGTTTAAATTGATCAACAAATAAATTACCAGCTCTTTTAGCTGCATCTATTCTATATGTTAAGTCATTTTCGGAAATAGGATAGGCCATACTTCCGGATCTATCGAAAATCATTGCAACTGCAATATTGCTTCTTTTTGACCCCGTTTTACATACTACAGAATCTGGGCAATAAAACATTCCCTTATCATATACAGCAAGGCGATTATCATTAGTAACCATGTCATTTTTAACGCCATTCGCAGAATTAGTGTCTTCAATTAATATAGTAGCATTAACATTTATTTGAACTGTACCCTTTACTTTATCAACGGTCTTCATCCTAACACTATCACATATGTTAAAATCAGGTTTTATTTCTTCAACAAGTACAGTTAATTCTCCTTCATTATCTGAATTAACGCTTACTTTTTTTTCTAATTCATAAATATATATTGAGTCAACAATTTTAAATGAGAACTTATTTCCACTACCTTTCACATCATTAATCTGATATCTATGGGAGATATTATCTACAGATTTAACCAGAGGTTGTCCTTCAAATCTAAATCCACAATCATGAGAAGGACTCACTTTAACAAAAGATTTATCAAACATTTTATTGTCCCAATATATATCTTGTTTGAAATAATATATTGGATTAGGCATGCTTTCTACAACTTCATCCTTGGAATTTTTAATAACTTGTCCTGGCCACAATTTTGAGCCATATACTTTATTCGGTATATCATATATACAGACTGCATCTGCATTATTTGTTAACTGGTCTGACCACATCCGATATGTTCCAGTAACTGTAATTCTATAAAATTTCTTTGGATCAGTTACTGAAGTTGTTTGATACGTTTTGTCGTTCTTTGAACTAACTTTTATTGTTTCTGGAAACTGGGCATAATTTGTTATTGCTGTTAAACACAATAAAAAAACTAATCCCAATAATTTTGTACATCTATGATAAAACATATTATTACCCTATGTCTAAGTATTATTAATGAATATTATTATTTCTTTTTGAAAATTTTCTTTGTGATTATATTGCCATTTGCTTCGATGGCTATATCATATACTCCTGGTTTTAATCCTTTTAACTCTATATTTGAGCTGTATATACCTGGTATTTGATTGAATTCCTGAGTATTCATTACCTTTTTCCCTGTAGCATCTAATACATAAAGTTTAATAAAGGATGAATTTTTTACTTCATAAGAAATAGAGGCAATATCATAGCCAGATACAAATATTGGTTTTTGTATAATGATTGGATTAGCTGAGTTCATCAAGCCCTTTTCTTTATCTTTTTTGTCAATTTCTAGGCGTTTAACAATAATCACTTTTGTTAAAATTGAATCACCCATTGGATAGAAAATTGTTATTGTATCTTCAGATGTTTTAGAAGAATCTTGTTGAAAATCAACTTTGATAGTGCAACATTCATCATCTGAAATTTCTATTTTTATCTCATTATATATACTATCAATGGCTTTAGCATTGTTTGCATCATAATATTTTCCTCCAGATATATCAGAAACCCTTTTCAATGAATCTTTTTGAAGGATTTCTAATCGTTCAAAGTCTGTCAAACTGGGATCTGTAATCACTTTTTTATTACTTAAACCTAATCCAATCGTATAGATTTTAAGTCTTCCATATGTAGGAGAAGAAATGATATCCAGAAGTTTATTATAATTAGAGCCATCTTTATACAGATTATTATAACCATCTGTTAATACAATGATTGCTTTATTCTGTTTGTTAATTTCTTTCATTTTTTCAATTGCTTTAATTACTGCTTCACAATAAGCTGTTTGCCCCTTTAACACTTTGTTTTTATCATAAATAGCATCTACAGC
>JALRHN010000045.1 GCA_023259575.1 Candidatus Kapaibacterium sp.
AAGCCTTGATTGTGCAACATTTCAACTTCTGTTAAAAAACAGAATGTTCTCGCTGGGGCAAATTCTTTTAAGAACTCTTTTTGCAAATCAAAAAGACCAGAATGCTGGCTACCAAGTGCAGAATTTTGATAATCAATCATCACAGTGATTCTAAACTCATCATTAGGTAAAGCAACAATTTCAGAACCCTTTTGTTCATTAACATAACGGATTGTTTGATCTATAATTAGATAATCCTTTGCTGCTTTTTGCTCTACAAATCCTGCTTGATGTAATATTTCAGTATAAGGCAATGCACTTCCATCACCAACTGGTGGTTCATTTGCTGTTAACTCAATTCTACAATTATCAATCTCTAGACCAACTAATGCAGCTAAAACATGTTCTACAGTATGAACACTTGCACCATTATAGGTTAAAGTAGTGCCCCGTGAAATATCAGTTACATAATCTACTAAAGCTGGAATTTCAGGTGAATTCTCTAAATCAGTTCTAATAAATGTAAATCCAGAATGTTCAGGAGCTGGATGGAATGTAATTGTGGAAGGATTTCCTGTGTGAAGCCCGATACCAGAAAATGATACAGGTTTTTGAATTGTTCTTTGATTTACTAGCATATTTTTTATCTATAATGATATGATACTTTGATATTAAAGTAACTATCAAGAAAGTTCAATAATTTTTTGTTCCAATATTTCAATTTTTTGCTGAAGGACATTAATAGTTTTTATTAAGTCTGGTAATTGCTGTGTAGCTGTTAAACGTCTTATTTCAGACATTCTATCTTGCGTAGGACTTCCGAAATAGACTCCAGGTTTATCGATAGTTTTTCCAATTCCAGACTGGGCATACACAATTACTTTATCAGCAGTAGAAATATGACCTATCATACCTACTTGTCCTCCAAAACGATTTCTTGGGCCTATATGAGCACTTCCTGCAATAGCACTATGGCCTGCTAAAGCTGTATGTTCGCCAATCGATACATTATGTCCAATTTGAATCAAATTATCTAACTTCACACCATCTTCAATTAGAGTACTACCTAAAACTGCTCTATCTATAGTAGTATTTGCACCAATTTCTACATCATTTTTAATATGTACATTACCAGCATGTGTGATCTTAATAAAAGATCCATCTTTTTGTTCTACATATCCAAATCCATCAGATCCAATAATTGCACCAGAATGAATTCTACAATTGTCTCCAATCACTGTATCAGAATAACACACTACAGAAGGGAATAGAATTGTATATTCACCAATAGAAGTATTACTTTGAAGAACACAATTATATCCAATTACAGCTCCTTTAGCTATTGTACAGTTATCTTCTATTACAACACCTGCTAGTATTGTACTTTCTGGATGAATCACAGCTGTAGATGCTATGATTGCGGATGGATGAATGCCATATTCATAGGTGTCTTCAGAATAAAACAAATCAATAACTTTAGCAAATGCAGCATGTGGATTATCCACATAAATAAATGCTTGGGTTTCTGATGGTTGTTTGGCAAAATTTCTGGGTACTAATACACATACATTATTACATTCGGAAAGAAAATGCTCATAGGATTTATTTGCCATAAATGTAATATCATGAGGCTCTACATGTTCTATTCTACCTGGTTTACAAATAGAAAATTCAGTATTACCCTTAGCTTCTCCGTCAACTAAAGCAGCAATATTATGGATTGTATATGATGTATTATGATATTTCAAAAGATTCACCATTATATAAAAGCCGGGTATTATACCGGCTTTTCTGTTTGCTCGGTTTGTGGGAGTTCTGGTACTATACTTTGCTGAATTGGCTGCTTTGGCAAAGTATTTGTTCCATTAGGTTCAGAAGTTTTTTTCTCTTCAGGTTTTTCATCTGGAACAACCACAGGTGTTCTAGATCTGGTACGCTTTACGCCAGGTGTAGATGCTGGAGGAGTAACAACCTTATTTCTGGGGTCTTTATCAATAGCTTCTTTTTGTTTTTTCTCTAAATCGTCTACATCAATACCTAATTTTTTTAATACTTTTAGAGTAAGATCATATTTAGGGTTAATAAAAGCCAAAGGTTGTGAAGATTTATCCCATACAATATCATAGCCATCATCAAAAGAAGCATCTTGAATAGCAGCATAGATTTTTTCTTCTACGCCTCTAAAAACTAGTGCTACTGCAGCATCATATTCTCCATTAGGACCTAATTTTTTGGTTGCATATTCTTCTCTTTCTTTCTTTTTTCTTTCAAGAATTTTTTCTTTTTCGATTTTTTCTTGATCGGTCCAGATAAGACGATTTTTCTTAATCTCTAGATCTAATTCATTTATTACTTTTTGTTGATCTTCTAATTCTCGTTTCCAATTATCTACCATAGTTTGCAAGCGTTGTTCAGCTTGCTGGGCTTCTGGAAATTTATCCCTTATGGTTTGCGAAGCAACATATCCTATTTTTTGTGCATTAGTAGTATACAATGCACAAAAAACAGTTATTAATATTATGAACGATTGAAAGAAATTCATATGCTTTCCGAAAAATGTATAGCAATCGAATTATTTTGAAGTACGACGTATTTTATCGAGTACTTTAAAAGTTAAATCGAATTTATCATCTGCAAATAGTAAAGCAGGGTTCACTTTATCTAGTACATAATTGAATTTTTCGTCTTTCGCTACTTCTTTGATTGTTAATAAGATACGATCGCGTATAGGATTTAAGAAGCTTTCTTGAAGACGACGTATTTCACCTGTATTTCCAAATTTTTCTTCTTGATATTGCAATACAGTTTGTTGTAATTGCTTTAATGACTCTTCCTCTTTTTTCTTGGCATCTGGTGTCATTAAAGACTCTTGTTTTCTGTATTGTTCAACTTTATCTGTAAAATCTTTTTGGATACGAACAATAGTATCTTGATATTTTGCTGCAATTTCTTTAAGACGTTTATCTGCATCTTGAGCTTCTGGCAATTGCTTTAAAATTACTTCTGTATCTACAAATCCAATTTTTTGCGCTGCACCTTGTGCATATACTTTTGTTTTCATTATAAAACAGCCAAAAGCAAGAGCTAAAATCATTAAAACTTTTTTCATTGAGACTACCTTAAAATAGTAGAGTTTAAGAATAAAATAAATTGTTATTATCTTCCAAATTGAAAATGAAATTGCCAGCCAGATCTGGCTCCAGTAACTCCTCTAGGATCAAAGCCATAGCCATAATCAAAGCCTAAAAGACCAATTGGATTGAGTAGTACTCTAACGCCAACACCTGCAGATCTTTTTAAATCGAATGGATCTGTTGCTGACAATTTATCCCAAACATTTCCTGCTTCGGCAAATGCGAGAAGATAAATTGGCATAGGATTTAACGATAAAGCAAATCTAGTTTCTATTACATTCCTTGTCATAACATGTCCACCAGAGCTAGGACCAATGGATCTATCAATATAGCCACGCAATGGTGTTACAGCAAATCCGCCTAATCCATTTCCACCCATAAAGAATAGTTCATTACCAAGGATATTGGTATCACTTTTAATACCAGCTACATATCCCATTTCTGAACTCATATATAGAACAAGCCTTGCATTTCCATCTACATATGCCAAAGGATGGAACATTTCCATATTAAATGTATTTTTCCAATAATCTACTTTGCCAATTCCAATTCCACCAGCTGCAAAAGCGGATGTATAAGTAAAACGAGATCCATTTGTTGGGAAAATTGCATTGTCTAAACTAGTTCTTGAAATACTTGCTGTTAGGCTTAGTTCTCCACCATTAAATGCTCTAAAAACACCACTTGATGCAGCTTGATCATTATATTGAGCTCTTAAGATTCCATCTACTCTAAAATAATCATCAGGCCAACGAAGACGTCGTCCCATATTGACCGATGCACCATATCTTTTAAGATCGAATACAAAATTTTGTCTGATAGAATATAAGTTTACCCCTAGAGTAGTAGGAGTATTATTCAACCAAGGTTCTGTAAAACCTAATTGAATAGTTTGATATCTACTTGCTTGTCCAAATTCCAAATTAACATTGAGGATTTGTCCACCGCCACCTCTTAAAGGTTCAGCAAAAGAAAAATTATTAAGTGTGATTCCAACAGAACCAGTTAAGCCAAAAGACCCAGCATATCCCATTGATGCATTAAAAGTATCGGTAGATCTTTCTTCTACTCTATAGATTACATCAACCTTAGTATTATCCACAGGCTTGATATCTGGTTTTAAAGCTTCTGGATTAAAATAATTGAGCACTCCTAATCCACGAACACTTCTAATTATAGCTGATCGATTAAAATAATCTCCAGGGCGTGTATACAGTTCTCTTCTAACAACTTTATCTTTAGTTTTTGTATTTCCAGCAATCTCTACCCTTCTAATCGTATATCTTTCTCTTTCGAAAACTCTTACAAAAATATCAACAGAATCTTCGCCAACTTTTCTTTCTTCTTTAACTAGATTTGCCCCTAAATATCCATTATCTAGATACATTGACGCTACATCTGATTGATCTTCATTTCCGGTTAAATTTTTGTCGAATCGCTCTGCATCATATGGTTCGCCCAATGGGATTGATAATCTTCTAAACAGTATTTCAGACGGATACACTGTATTACCATCAAATACCACCTTGCGCAACATATATTGCTTCCCTTCATCGATATTAATGATAATAGCAACTGTTTGGCTATCTCTATTATATGCTACAGAATCTGATAATATCTCCCCATCTATATACCCTTTTGTTCTAAAGTATTGAATTAACTTTTTTTTATCCTCTTCATATTTCAGCTTATCAAACTTTGATGAGATCCAAAATTTCCACCAAGGCTTCATTTTTGTATCCTCAAAAGCACCTTCTAATTGCTTTTGAGTTAGTTTATTATTGCCATTAAATACAATGGAATTAACATGGAAATCTGTTCCTTCTTCAATTTTCACATAGAGATTTGAATAAAGTCCTGTATCAGTTGATACAATACTAGGCTCAATTCGAGCATACATCAAACCTTCTTTTTCATATAATTTTTGAATAGTCTTTTTAGCTAAATTCACTTCATAAGGAGATAAAATATCTCCTTTCACCTTACCTAGACCTTTCTCGATTTCTTTATCACTAATTTTATCATTTCCATCTATAATCACTCTATTAAAACGAGGAAATTCTTTCACTTTTATTGACAAGAAAACACCACTAACCGTAATTTTATCTAATGTTAGAGAGATATCGGAAAATTGATTTCTTTGCCATAAATTCCTAATTGCTTCTTGTTGAATTGCCCCAGGAATTTTAATTTCTTCCCCAATTCTTAAACCAGAAATAGAAATAATTGTTTGAGCATCTGCATATGTATTACCCTCTACAGTAATACCAGCTATAATATATGAACGAGGTTTTTCTTGAGAATGAATTTCTAAAGAAAAAACACTTAGCATACCAACAATGAATAGGTAAACTGTGATGTGAAACCGCAAGCTTGAGGAATTACAATATGTTGTGCTTATATTCATGCGGTTACGATTTTGAAGAAAAAGTTGATAATATTCTTTGTAGATATGAATCTTGAGATTGTTCATCTTTTGAATTCTCAATATTCATTTGCTGGCTTGTCATACCATATCTTCTTTCTCTATTCATATAGTTTTCTAAAGCATCGTATAAATCAGTTCTTCTAAAATCTGGCCACAATAAATTAGTAATATAGATTTCTGAATATGCCGATTCCCACAGCAAATAATTACTCAATCTCATTTCTCCACTGGTTCTAATCAGTAAATCAGGTTCGGGCATATGAGATGTAAGCAAATATTTAGAAAAAAGTTCTTCATTAATATCTTCTGGCGATAAATTCCCCCTTCTTGCATCTAATGCTATCATTTGTACTGCCCTAATGATATCCCATCTTCCAGAATAACTAAGAGCCAAAGTAAGAGTTAATCCAGTATTTTTTGATGTTCTTTCGATTGCTTTTGATAATATTTTTTGAACGGGTTTGGGCAATGCATTCAATTTCCCAATTGCACATAATCGAACATTATTTGCATCTAATTCATCAATTTCATTTATAAGATACTGCTTTAGTAATGACATCAATATAGATATTTCCATATGAGGTCTTTTCCAATTTTCCATTGAAAAGGCATATACTGTTAAATATCCAATTCCAAGTTGAGAACTTGCTTTAACGATATCTCTTACACTTTCTATTCCTTGCTTATGCCCTGCTGCACGTGGAAGATTTCTTTTTATGGCCCAACGGCCATTTCCATCCATAATGATTGCTATATGTTTAGGAAGAATTCCTTGGGATATTAGCAATGATTGTTTATCGGAGTCTTGCTTTTCTTGATTTTTTTGCCAGTCATTTATCATATTTGTCCTCAAATTTACTCTCAATTCATTGATTCTCACGTGTTCAGAAATATCTAAAAACTAAATCTGTGAATGTTTTTAGTATCGTTTAAAAAGAATCAAAAAAGCATAGGCAGCAGAGAACAATAATTAAATAATACTTATGGCAATGTTTAATCGGCAAAATTACTGTGTTCAAGGCAAATAACAAACTATCACAAAGAATTATCATATAAGATTAGCAATTGTGGCCATTGATGCATGCACAAAATCATAGGGATTTATCAATATTTGCAAACCTCTTTGTCCTGGGCTTACACTTATGACATCGTGTAACAATATAGTTTCTTCAATATAGGTAGGAAAATGTTTTTTCATACCTATTGCCGAACAACCTCCACGAATATATCCTGTTATAGCAAATAAATCTTTTAATGGAAGCATCGAGCATGACTTATTCCCAGTGGCTTTAGCTGCTTTTTTTAATGATAGCTCTTGATCTCCTGGAATTACCACTACAAAATATGGTATTATGTCTCCACAAAGTACAAGAGTTTTGCATACTTTTTCTGGTAAGAATCCTATTTTATCAGCTACTGTAATTGCATCAAGATTGTTTTCATCCCATTCATATTCAATAAGGGTATAGTTAATTCCAAGAGAATCTAATATTCTACAACAATTTGTTTTTGAAGACATTATAACTTTCTCTTACTTTGGATAAATGAATTCTTGAAATATTATCTATCTTTGTTTAATACATTTTATAAAGACACAATCAATTTTTCTTAGGTGTTCCCGATGGAAATACTTTTAATGATTCATGGTTTTTCTCGTTGGACTTTATTGATTTTAGCTTTGATTTCTATAGGCTTTCTGTTCGATAGACTTCTAAAAAAACAAGACTTCGATCCTTTAACTGCAAAAATAATAAGGATTTACTCCATATTTATCAGTATTCAATTCTTAATAGGTTGCATCCTATTATTTTCAGTAGGCTCCGATTTAGCTTGGAATATGAAAGCTTTACGATTTCATATGGAACATGCAACGTTTATGCTTCTTTCTGTTGTATTTGCTCATAGCACTGCGATGTGGAAGTCCACAGAGCATTCAAAGAGACTTCGAAATACACTTATTGTTATGATTTTATCTGTTCTGTGTATCTTTTTTGGTGTTCTAAGGTTAAAAGGCATGGATTATTGGCTTTCTTTATTCTAACCAACCCTTGATTGCCATTGCGATACATAATGCTATAACCTTTGCAGTTCGTCCATCTTGATCATATTGTGGATTCATTTCTACAAAGTCTATAACCGATGCATTGTTAGATGCAGCAGTATAACTCATTCCTAATATTTCATCTGATGTAAAACCAATTGCCGCAGGTGCACTTACACCTGGGGCAAAGGCCGAAGAGATGGAGTCTGTATCGAAAGATACAAATACATTCTCGGCACTATTTTTAGCCAATTGCATAATTTCTAGAAAATCCTGATTAATTGTATTTCTAAGTCTTAAATCAGAATACCATGATATTCCTATAGAACATTGTCGTGCATATTCTACATGATGAGAAGAAACAGAAAATTCTTGTATACCAAATTCATGTATAAATGCTGGAGATAATTCTGTATAAATTTCTCTAAATGGACTTCCGGAATGTGCCTTTCCTTCAATTAAATCACGAACATCAAGATGTGGATCAACATTGATAACACTTATCGTTTCTGATAGAGATTTCAATGCTTTTGCATGCGGAAAAGCACAATCATGTCCACCCCCAATTACTATTATCTTTGCTCCAGATTCTAATAATTCTCTTGCTACCGAATAGTGTTTTTCTCTTATTGTTTCAAGAGATTCTCCTTCGCAATCAATATCTCCAATATCAATAAGGTCTATAAGATCTACTTTTTTTGATAAACCATGCACAGTAAGTTTATACAAAGCTTTTCTGATTGCTTCAGGGCCATTTGCAGCTCCAGGACGTCCGCTATTACGAATAATACCAAGATCTTGAGGAATACCTAAAAGTGCAATAGTATCCTTTGTAATTGGCATATTGGCTGAATACTGTTTAAGAATATCTCCAAATCTTTTATCCAATGGGTCTTTACATGGAGTAAAAACAGAATGTATATCTACTTTTTTTATAAGATGTTCAATCATATTTTATAAGTCTTAAATAATTAGAAAGAGAATGTTTTTTAGATTATTAAAGCGTCATTTTTTCGTATTTTTGCCAGACACTTTTCTCATCGGGAATTACTGTATATGATATTAACTGATAAAGAAATCCTTGCAAATATAGCTACTGCAAGAATTGTAATTGAACCATTTCGTATGGAAAGACTTGGCTCTAATAGTTATGATGTCCATTTAGGCAAAACACTTGCTACATATCAGCAATATGAACTAGATGCTAAAGCACATAATCTTATCTCCTATTTCGAAATTCCTGAAGAAGGATTTGTATTATTACCTTCAGTTTTTTACTTAGGCGTAACCGAAGAATATACAGAAACATTAGATCATGTCCCTTTTTTAGAAGGTAAGTCTAGCATTGGAAGATTAGGCATTGATATTCATGCTACTGCTGGAAAAGGTGATATTGGCTTCTGTAATTATTGGACATTAGAAATTTCAGTAAAACAGCCTGTCAGAGTATATGCAGGTATGCCAATTGGACAATTAATTTACTTTGATGTCAAAGGTGATATTGAAACTCCATATAACAAAAAAGGATCTGCAAAATACAATGATAGAACTGCACTTCCAGTTGAATCTATGATGTGGAGAAATTTTAAATAATGAATAGATTTTTCTTATTACTTGCTTTATGTTCTTTTGCTCTTGTGCTTACTTTTTCTTCATGTAGTGATGATGATGGAAATGCAGTTCAGGAATTTAATGCAAATGATATTTCAAAAAGCAGAGAGGAAAAAGACAATCAATTCAAGAATTCAGATAATTCTCCACTTGCTATTGATCGCAGATCAGATTTTATTGGATTACAGTATTTCCCTATCACAGAAGAATATTTTGTATTTGCTGATTTCACACCATTTGAAACAAACGACACTATATCCTTGCCAACATCAAAAGCAGGTGATTTTAGAAAAATGATTCGATATGGCAAACTTAATTTTCAAATTGCTGAATCGAAATCTCTTGAATTAACAGCTTATAAAGAGTTGGATAATCAGCAAGACATGTTATTTGTCCCTTTTAAAGATAAGACATCTGGTTTTACTACATATCAAGCTGGGCGTTATCTTGAAATTTCAGAACCTGATGAGCAACAAATGTGCATAATTGACTTTAACAGAGCATATAATCCCTATTGTGCTTATAATGCCGAGTATTCTTGTCCATTAATACCATCAGAAAACATATTACCAGTTTTTATAAAAGCTGGCGAAAAAAATCCGCCATCTAAATGAAGAATATAATACTAATCAGGCATGCAAAATCGGATTGGAACAATGAAAACCTGACAGATTTTGAAAGGCCGTTAAATGCCAGAGGTTTAAGAGATGCCAAGTTTATGTCTTCTAGATTAGCTAAGAAAGGGGTGAATATAGATTGTATTATTACTAGCTCGGCGGTTCGTGCATTAACAACTGCTCAGTTTTTTGCGCAAGCTTTAGATATGGATAATAACTCTATTATTCAAAATAGATTCTTATATGGAGCTTCAGAATCACAATATGTTAATATCATTCAAGAATTGGATGATTCATTACAGGATATTATTCTTATAGCTCATAATCCATCAATTTCTAATCTAGCGCATATACTGTGCTCTCAATTAGAATTAGAATCTATGCCTACTTGTTGCATGGTTCATATTCATTTTCCTTTAGCTAAAACATGGCGAGATATTCAACAAAATACTGGGCATCTTGTCAGTATTGAATATCCAAAACTTTATATAAATAACACATAATATAGGATTTTATATGGCAGAACATCATCAAATATGCATAATAGGTAGTGGTCCAGCTGGTTTTACAGCTGCTTTATATGCATCCAGAGCTCGTTTAGATGTAGTAGTTTTTGAAGGTCATCAGCCTGGCGGACAATTAACTATTACAACCGAAGTAGAAAATTACCCTGGTTTTGAACATGGTATTATGGGTCCTGAAATGATGGATGTTTTTCGCAAACAAGCCCATAGATTTGGCGCCACTTCAATATATGAATCGGTTGTATCTGTAGATCTTTCCAAAAGACCATTCACATTAAAAACCGACAGAAACAAGGAGTTTACTGCAGATTGTGTAATTGTATCAACTGGCGCAGCAGCTAAATTACTTGGCGCAAAAGGTGAACAGGAATACATGGGTTATGGTGTTTCTGCTTGTGCCACATGTGATGGTTTTTTCTTTAGAAATCAACATGTATACGTTGTAGGTGGTGGAGATACAGCAATGGAAGAAGCTAATTATCTCACCAGATTTGCTTCAAAAGTGACAATTATTCATCGTCGTGAAGAATTCAGAGCTTCTAAAATTATGCTAGAAAGAGCAAAGAAAAATGAGAAAATTGAATTCATGCTTAATACTACAATTGATGAATATTTGGGAGAAACCTTAGAATCAGGTGCGAAAAAATTACATTCATTAAGAATTTTGAATACCGTTAATAATGAAACAACTATAGTTCCTGCAGATGGAGTATTTGTAGCCATTGGACATAAACCAAACACTGATTTATTTAAAGATGTTTTAACAATGGATGAAACTGGATATATACAAACCATTGGTAAATCTAGCTATACAAATATTGAAGGAGTGTTTGCTTGTGGGGATGCACAAGATAGCGTATATCGTCAAGCAATTACTGCTGCTGGAAGTGGATGCATGGCGGCTATTGATGCCGAACGTTGGTTAGAATTACAACATTAATACTAATAATATCGCAGAAAACTAATGTCTACAGAAATACAATCTTCAAGCAAAGAAGCAGAGCATCTAAAAAGTGAAGTAAAACTTTATTGGAATGCAGATCCATGTGGCACCCAATTCACAAATTTAGAAAGAGGCAGCTCTGTATTTTACGATGAAGTAGAACGATATAGATATCTGCATAATCCGTTTATGTTGCAGGCTTGTAAATTTTCACAATGTAGTGGTAAAAAATTACTTGAGATTGGCAGCGGTTTAGGAACAGATTCTGTCCAATTCGCTCGTTCTGGCGCACATGTAACTTGCTTGGATTTAACACCAGAATCTATAGCATTAGCCAAAAAACATTTTGAAATCAGGGGTTTGGAAGGTGAATTTGTTGTTGGAGATGCTGAAAATTTACCATTTCCAGACAACACATTTGATATAGTGTATTCTTTCGGAGTTTTACATCATACCCCTGATACGCCAAAAGCTATTCAAGAAGTATATAGAGTATTAAAGCCAGGTGGCGAAGCAATAATCATGTTATATCATAAGAATTCTTTGCATGTATATGCTGGAGTTCCATATCATTTTTTAACAGGACTTCTTGAAGGTAAACTAAGAGGATATGATGATTGGATAAGAATTTATGATGGGCCTAATAATCCATTAGGAAAAGCATATTCAAAATCTGAATGTAGATCAATGTTTTCACAATTTTCTTCAATTGATTTTGCTGTTTTCGATCATTATAAACGTAATATGTCTAGATTTTTGAATAATATTCACCAGAAATTCACTGCCAATAAAATTGGATTCAATCTAATGATTTATGCGAAAAAATAGATTCTTACAAAGATTTTGAATCATCATCACTTGAAGTTTCTTGTGTATCAAGAATAGAAATAGCTTGTTGCAAGCATTCTTCCGATACCATCAATCGTATACCACCAAGGGCCCCTGAATACGAAGTATTAATAATAGTATTCATATCAAAAAGATAGCTGTCTATATGTGCATCAGCCAATAAGCCTTTAGCAATTTCAGCTTCAAATGCTATTGCATATCGTTTGACTAATACCAGTTTTGTATTAGGAATTGTATTCATAATCAAGAAAGACTTTGTAATTCTTGAGCAAATTCTACTTTACCAGCTCTTCTTAATTCATTAATGGTTTCCAAGCTTATAGATAAGTAAGCTCCTGTATTTTCGCTAATTGCAGTAACATTATCAGAAAATATATCAACTTTTATCATTCTAGCTCTACCCTCTGGAAGATGTAAATAAGAATCTAAAGGAGGATAATTTTTGAGAGCAGAAATATAATTATCAATCTCATACAGTAAGCAGCACTTTAATCTACCGCACATCCCACTCAATTTACTGATATTTGGAGGCAACTGTTGGGCTTTTGCATGTTCTAAATTTATTTGACTAAACTCATTAAGGAAAGTAGAACAACAAAGCTCTAAACCACATGGACCAATACCACCTATCCTTTTTGCTTCCTCTCTTGCAGGAATTTGTCTTAATTCTATTCTAGCATGATATGATCTTGCAAGTTCTTTAACCAATTCCCTAAAATCTACTCTTTGTGGTGCAGTAAAATAAATTGACAAACGAGTTTTATCGAATTGCCACTCAGCATCAACCACTTTCATTTCAAGATTACACTGTTTTGCTTTCAGTTTAACATCTTGAATAATCTCTTTCTCTTGGGCTCTATTATCTTGATATTTTTGATATTCTTCTTTAGTTGCAGGCCTAATGATAGAAAATACTGGTGGTTCTTGTTCTTTTTGATTGACTATTTTACCAACTGCAGAAACAAT
>JALRHN010000046.1 GCA_023259575.1 Candidatus Kapaibacterium sp.
ATTATTACTGCAAGTTGTTTTATTGCAGGATTAGATTCTGTTGGAATTCTTAAGAATATTGTCACTTTGGTTTCAGAAACTGGTGCTATTTCAAAAATATTTTCTGGATTTGCAACATTTTCTATGGCGCTTTTATCTGGTTCTGGAACTGCACCAAGTGTTGCTTTTTCTCAAAGTGTTTTACCTTCCATTAAGATTTTTGATAGTGTAGCAGCAATAGATTTAGGCATAATTGGCGCAATTGGCGCAACACTTGGACGAACAATGTCTCCCGCGGCAGCAGTAATAATATATGCATCTACTATCATTGGCTTTAGTCCAATCGATATCGTTAAAAGAACATCAATACCTGTCATTATTGCCATGATAATGGTTCTAGTATTTTTTATTGTAAAATGATGTAACTTGCTTTAGATTAAGCTTTTATTGTTTTATCTAGATGAGATATTAGAATTCTTGTTCCACTTATGTTGAAATTTGCTATGAATCGTAGATCACTTTTAACACTCAAAAAAGACATACAAAATCAGCATCGAATACCTTTAACACAACAAGGTAATCCTGAACATCTTCAAAGAACTACCGCTGGGCTAGAGCAATATATTCCATCTAGTTTAGAACCTTGGAATTATGAAAGGGCTGCACATGTACTTAGACGCTCATCAATTGCGCCAACAAACAAAGACATTCTTGATGCAGTTTCAAAAGGTTTTGAATCTACAATCGATATGATTTTTAAACCATTTTCTGTTGATATCTCAGAGATTTCTCCTTGGTGTGATGAAGATCCTCAAATAAAACCGATTGCCCCTAAAACTTTACAAAATATTTTAGATGAAAGAATTCAAAGAAGAGAAATAATAAGTAGATGGTACCTTAAAGTAATTGGCACTTCTAAGATTTCAATTCAGGAAAGAATGGTTGCTTTTTGGCATAATCATTTTGTTAGTGAATTTGATGTAGTTGATATTCCTCAGTGGATGTATATACAAAATCAATTATTCAGAAAGAATTGTTTAGGGAATTTTAAAAGCTTTGTTCAAGATGTAACTATTGATCCAGCGATGTTGATATATCTAGATGGATATAAGAATAAAAAAATTGGAAATACTAAACAGATCAATGAAAATTATGCCCGCGAATTAATGGAGTTATTTACCTGCGGTGTTCTTGATTGGAATAATAATCCAAATTATTCTGAAAATGATGTATTAGAAGCTGCTAGATCTTTAAGTGGTTGGACAATTAGCCCAAGTACTCATCCAGATGCAACAGAAAGAAGTTCTAGAGTTGGTAGGTCTGGATTATTCTTACAAACTAATTGGGATTCAGGATCTAAAACATTTATGGGGAAAACAGGTAATTGGCGGTATACTGATATTATAACAATATTATTTTCAGAAAGGTCTGATCAAATCGCTTTATATATCTGCGAAAAAATATACCGCGCATTTGTCTATGATATTCCTGATAGAGTAATAATCAGAGCATTAGCAGATGATTTTAAGAAGGATTGGGAAATCAAACCAATGTTGATGAGACTATTAAAAAGTGCTCATTTTTTTGACAAAGTGAATATTGGAGCCATGTACAAAAGTCCTGTTGATTATATACTTGGCAGTCTACATATGATGAATATCACTCATATTCCTGATTTTGCTTTAAATGAAATGTCCAGATTTAATCGTGATGTTTTTAATCGTCTGTCTTCTCTTGGTCAAGAAATTTTCAATCCTCCAAATGTAAAAGGTTGGCCCGGTGGAAGGACATGGGTGAGTACTTCTACAATATCTCAAAGACATAAATTTATGATCGATATCATTAATGGAACTATCTCATTCAATAAATTAAAGTATTATGATTTTGATCCAATTGTGTTTGCAAAATCATTTCCAGACCCCACTAATCCTCGTACTTTGTGCACAGATATATGTAATGCAATGTTAAATACCGCGCCTTCTGAAAAAGAATTTCAAATGCTATTAGATACAATGCTAGACGGTGCAAAAGAATATGAATGGACAATAGATGATCCAAATTTTAAAGCTGATATAAAACTGAAAAAATTTCTTATTGAAGTTGCAAAACTTGCTAAATATCAATTGTATTAATCTGGGAAACTTATCATGAAACGCAGAATCTTTTTACAAAAACTAGCTGCTTCAGGAATCATACTTCCAGTTACTATGGGGTTTCCTAGATTAAGGGCTTATGCTAAAGTTCCTGAAGGCTCTCAATTCATGCAATTAGCTGCTATGAATTCAGATAAAATTACAATTCTAATACGTTTAGCTGGTGGAAATGATGGCCTTAATACCGTAGTTCCCTATACAAATAGTGAATATTATAAATTAAGACAATCAGGCGAGGTCTTTATTAAGCCAGAAGAAGTGCTACCTTTAAAAGGGTCATCGACAATGGGACTTCATCCTGCTTTAGCACCTCTTCAAACATTATACAATGAAAACAAAGTAGCTATCATTCAAAATGTTGGATATCCAAATCAAAATTTCTCTCATTTTAGATCTACAGATATTTGGCTTTCTGGAACTGATGCAAATGTATATGAATCAAGTGGTTGGTATGGTCGTTTTCTAGAAGAAGTATATCCAGATTACCCAGAAGTTTTACCTAAAGATCCATTTGCCATTGAATTAGGGACATATTTAAGCTCTACTTTAATTGGAAGACATAATAATATGGGTATTGCTGTTGGAAGCTTAGATTATGTTCCAGGACAACCCGATGAGGATATTCTTGCTAATACAAATGCAGGAATAGAAGAACTATATGTTCGTGATATCATAAAGCAAACAAATTTATTCTCAAATAGTATAATACAAGCTGCAACAAAACAAACAACCAATAAAGTACAGTATCCTTCCAATAATGCTCTTGCAAATGGCTTATCCGCTATCTCTAGAATAATTATGGGTGGATTACAAACACAAATGTATATCGTAAATATAGGCGGTTATGATACTCATAATAATCAATTAACACAGCATGCAGCTTTACATAAATTAGTGGCAGATGCTGTTCTGGCATTTCAAAGAGATCTAGAAGCTTTTGGGATTGATAAGAAAGTATGTATCATGACAATAAGCGAATTTGGTAGAAGGGCAAATTCAAATGGGGCTGGTACGGATCATGGTTCAGCAGCCCCAATGTTTGTTATTGGTTCTGGAGTAAATGGCTCTATTATTGGCTCAGATCCAAATTTAAATTATTTAGAAGGCGCTGGAAATATAAAAATGGAATTTGATTTCAGGCAAGTATATGCATCTTTATTAGGACAATGGTATAATGCTAAAGAGTCACAATATATTCCATCGGCTCTTCCTAGAGCATTTGCTCAATTACCAATATTTAAGTCTACAGGGACAGGCATTCAGGATACGGTCTTTTCTTCTTTGATTGTTGGTCAAAATTATCCAAATCCTGCATCTACTAAAACTATCATACCGATAAGTGGAGTATCATTTGGTACAGAAGCACAGTTTATCCTTGCAACTTTAGAAGGCAGAACTATTCATACTGAAAAAATATTGCCAGGAAATGAATCGATTACTGTTGATATTAGCAATGTACCGCCAGGTTCTTATTCATATATTGTTAAGTATGGACAATCTCGATATGTAGGAACAATGTTAGTACATCGCTAATTTGGTTCTAAACCTTATATTTTTATTGATATTTTATGAATTCAAGCCGACTTAAATGAAGTCGGCTTTTTTTGTTGAACTAACAGTATGTATTTTTGTGTTATAAGAGTGTACATTTCTATTAAAACATCTTTTTTCATCACATAGATTATCTTCATGAATCCTATTTTGCGTGTTAATGATCGCTTTGAAGACCGACATATTGGTCCACGTTCTCATGAAATTTCTCATATGCTTACAACAGTTGGAGCAACAAGTATAGATGAATTAATTCATCAAACTGTTCCAGCAAATATAGCATTGAAGACTCAACTTACATTACCAGAACCACTTACTGAAACAGAAGTTCTTGCTAGATTAAAAACAATAGCACAAAAAAATACTCGGAAGCGTTCTTTTATTGGAATGGGTTATTATGGTTGTATAACACCCACAGTAATCCTTAGAAATATTCTTGAAAATCCAGGTTGGTATACTCAGTATACTCCATATCAAGCTGAAATTGCACAAGGAAGATTAGAATCTTTATTGAATTTTCAGACAATGATTATTGATTTGACTGGAATGGAGATTGCAAATGCTTCTTTATTAGATGAAGCTACAGCTGCCGCAGAGTCTATGCATTTAATGCATGCTTCCAGAACAAAACTTGCTTCAGACAATAATGCCCATACTTTGTTTGTTTCTGATACGTGTTTTCCTCAAACAATCGAATTACTTCAAACAAGGGCAGAACCTTTGGGTATTCATATTCTCATTGGTGATTGGAAATCTGTACAGTGGGACGGCTCTATTTTTGGTGCAGTTATTCAATATCCAAGTGGAAATGGATCAATAGAAGATTATAGCGCCTTTTGCTCCAAAGCACATGAACACGGCGCATTAGTGGCCTGTGCAAGTGATTTATTGAGCTTAACTTTACTGAAACCACCAGGAGAATTTGGTGCTGATGTAGTATTCGGTTCTGCTCAAAGATTCGGTGTCCCTATGGGTTATGGTGGACCACATGCCGCATATTTTGCTACAAAAGAAGAATTCAAACGCCAAATGCCAGGAAGAATCATTGGCGTATCTATCGATGCACATGGAAGTGTAGCTTTAAGAATGGCTCTACAAACTAGAGAGCAACATATCAGACGTGAAAAAGCTACAAGTAATATTTGTACCGCTCAAGCTTTGCTTGCTAATATGGCAGCAATGTATGCAGTGTATCATGGTCCTAGCGGGCTAAAAGCAATTGCCGAAAGAGTTCATGGAATGACTTCTGTATTATCTTCAGCACTTCAATTTCTAGGATATTCATTATTAGATACAACATTCTTTGATACAATTGGGATATCAGTAGATACATCTGTAAAACAATCAATTATATCCAAATGCTCTGATATAAATCTCCGAATCCAAGATTCATGGTTGGGAATTTCTTGTGATGAAACAACTACCTTAGCAGATATTCAATGCATAGTAGACATATTTGCTGCTGCTCAAGGTAAAGATTCAGTTGATATTAATCAGTTTACAGAAAACTTAATCTCAGGAATCCCTTCTCAGGCTTTAAGAACATCATCATATCTCACACATCCAATTTTTAATTCATATCATTCCGAACATGATATACTTAGATATATGAAGTCTTTAGAAAATAAAGACTTATCCATGGTTCACTCTATGATTGCGCTTGGTTCTTGTACAATGAAACTTAATGCAACCACAGAAATGATTCCAGTAACATGGCCTGAATTTGGTGATTTGCATCCATTTGCACCTCTAGACCAAACATCAGGCTATCAAGAGATTTTTAGCACTCTAGAAGCATGGCTATGTGAGATTACAGGCTTTGATGCAATGAGTTTACAGCCAAATGCAGGAGCCCAAGGAGAATATGCAGGCCTGATGGTTATTAGAGCATATCACAATAGTCGCGGAGATCATCATCGTACGATAGCTTTAATTCCATCATCTGCTCATGGAACAAATCCAGCAAGTGCAGTAATGGCCGGCATGCAGGTTGTAGTAGTTAAATGTGACGAATTAGGTAATATTGATATGAATGATTTAACACTTAAGGCAAATCAATATTCAGAAAATTTATCTGCATTAATGGTTACATATCCATCCACTCATGGGGTTTTTGAAGAATCCATAACCGAAATTTGCGAGATTATTCATAGCCATGGTGGACAAGTCTATATGGACGGTGCCAATATGAATGCTCAAGTAGGACTAACAAGTCCTCGTAATATTGGTGCTGATGTTTGCCACTTAAATCTTCATAAAACATTTTGCATTCCTCATGGTGGAGGTGGGCCAGGTATGGGACCAATTGGCGTAAGAAGTCATTTAGCTCCATTTTTACCATCACATTCTATTGTTAAAACTGGCGGTGAATCAGGCATATCTGCTATTTCAGCAGCACCTTGGGGCAGTGCTAGTATCTTATTGATTTCTTGGACATATATCGCCATGATGGGTAGCAAAGGATTAACAAATGCTACAAAAATCGCCATCTTAAATGCCAATTATATCAAAGCAAGGTTAGAACCACATTTTCCTATACTATATGTAGGTAAAAATGGACGAGTAGCTCATGAAATGATAGTAGACATGCGAGGTTTCAAACAAACAGCTAATATCGAAGTTGAAGATATTGCAAAGCGCTTAATGGATTATGGTTTTCATGCGCCTACTGTATCTTTTCCTGTGCCTGGAACTGTTATGATAGAACCAACAGAAAGCGAACCTTTAAGCGAATTAGATAGATTTTGTGATGCTTTAATAGAAATCAGAAAAGAAATTGCAGAAATAGAACAAGGAAATGCAGATAAAGCAAATAATGTTTTAAAACATGCTCCCCATACTTCTCATATTGTAATTTCTGATACTTGGGATAGACCATATTCTCGACAAAAAGCAGCATATCCATTGCCATTTGTTAGAGATCACAAATTCTGGCCAACTATAGGACGCATCAATAATACATATGGAGACAGAACGCTTATTTGTTCATGTCCTCCTTTAGAAAGCTATGAAATTGAACAAGCATCTTCATAAATGTATCATGCCCTAATTGATTGATTAGGGCATTTTTTTATCTCTTTTAACATGAATGTATGCCATTTAAAGGTAAAATAATTCTCATAACTGCTATTAGCCTGATTGGCTTAATAGCATCTAGTAAGATTATCATGATTTTTGCCATGAGTGGTCTATTAGATATTAAAAATATTGTTCTGCTGGTTTTATCAATTGCGCATTTTTATTTTTTATATGTTAAAAAATATAATGCTGCTCGATATTCATTTGGCTTTTTACTTCTTGCGCCCAGTGCATTAGCATTAATCTTTTTTCCATATGCTCAGGGAATTACTAGCACGAATATATTACCACTTATTCTGAATATCATGTTAACTCATCTTGGTGTTCTACTGTTTCTATCAAAAGATATCTCAGCATATATTAATGAACAAGTGCATGAACATTATTAAATCAATATTATGAAAGCAGTTCTTTTTACTGAAAAAGATGCACCAATTAGCGTTCAAGATGTACCATTGTCTAAATCTTCATCGGATGAAATCCTAGTTGCCTTATCCTCTAGTTCTTTAAATCATAGAGATTTATGGATTAGCAAAGGACAATATGCCAAGATTGCATATCCAGTTATTCCTGGATCTGATGGAAGTGGTACTATTGCAGAAAGTTCTTCTTCCCAATTCCCGATTGGAATGAACGTTATCATAAATCCGAATATTGATTGGGGTGAAAATAATGCTGTGCAATCTTCCAAATATTCAATTTTAGGGATGCCAAGCCAAGGGACAATGGCCGAATTCATATATATACCATCTGATAGAATACATTGTATACCGTCACATCTTTCAATGGAACAGGCTGCTGCTTTACCCTTGGCTGGATTAACAGCCTTTAGGGCTGTAAAAATGAAAGGAGCAATACAAAAAGGAGATACTGTACTAATTACAGGGATCGGTGGTGGTGTTGCTTTAATGGCATTGCAATTTGCTATTGCTTTAGGCGCACAAGTATATGTAAGTTCAAGCGATCCAGTTAAGATAGAAAAAGCAAAAAAGTTAGGTGCTATTGATGGAGTATTGTATAGTCAACCCAATTGGCACCAAACTCTTATGCAATTATGCCCACATGGATTTGATTGCATAATTGACAGTGCAGGCGGAGAGCATTGGAATACATTAACTCATATTGCTAAACCAGGTGGCAAGATTGTCTTTTATGGTGCTACAAAAGGTTCTGTACCCGAATTTATCTTGCAAAGGGTTTTTTGGAAACAATTAACTATTTGTGGATCTACTATGGGAAGTGATGCAGAATTTGAGTATATGCTAGATTTTATTCAGCAAAATCAGATCATACCAATCATAGATAGTATATTTTCATTAGACAATGCAGCTGATGCATTTACGCATATGGAATCAGGGAATCAATTCGGAAAAATTGTTTTACAACATTCTTAATATATACAAATCCTCATATTTGTTGATTTTTACTCTTTTTTTATGTAGATTTGGTCTAAATAACGATAGTAACAAATAAAAATACAGAAAGCTAACAGTGAATATTTGTGATTTAGCAGTTGGTACAGAAGCCATTTTAGAAGGATTTAGCACAGATTCTCCTTTCACCAGAAGGCTTCAAGAAATGGGATTAATACCTGGTACTATTATCAGATTAATCAGAAAAAGTCCATTTAAGGGTCCTATAGAAATTGCTTTTGGTTATACCAGAATGGCATTGAGGCCATATTCTGAAGATAAAATTTACGTTACCGAGCTTCTTAACAAATAGTTAAGAATCACTATACTCCCCTTTTCACTCTCGATAATCATCGAAATATGCATGAAACAACGGCTTTTGTAGGCACACCAAATAGTGGTAAATCTACATTATTTAATGTACTTACAGGCATGCGCCAAAAGGTCGGCAATTTTCCAGGAGTAACTCTAGAGCCAGCATTAGGTGAAATTGGCAATAAACCAAATAGCAACACTGTATTAGATCTTCCTGGTATATATAGTTTAGACCCCATTTCTCCAGATGAAGAACTGGCTTCATCGGTTCTTTACGGCACAAATCCGCACATTCCAAAGCCTTCTCGCATTTTGTTCATCATGGATGCAACAAGTATAGAAAAGGGTTTATTCTTATATTCTCAGATATCAAATTTAGGCATACCTATAATCATTGCTGTAACAATGGTTGATTCTGTAAAAGCACAGGGTGGAGTTTTTGACGATATCGCATTAGAAAGAATATTAAATGTTCCAATTATTCCAGTTGTTGGGCATAAAGGAATAGGATTAGAAGAAGTTCAACGTATGATTGCGGATGCAAAATATTTTATTATACCAGATCCTCTTTTTGCAACTGCAGAAATTAAAGAAAGAATTCTTTGGGCAAGGGCAACTACAAAAGAAGTGCTTAGTTTACCCCAATTAAATGCATTTTCAACAACATTAGACAAAGTATTGCTTCATCCAATTGGAGGAATAGCAATATTCTTAAGTGTGATGGTTCTGTTTTTTCAATCTATTTTTAGTTGGGCAAGCCCGCTTATGGATTTGATTGAAACACTTTTTGGAAATATGCAGGAGCAAGTTGCCTATGTATTACCTCAAGGAATTATTGCAGATTTTATCAGCCGGGGATTAATTGCAGGTGTTGGATCTGTGATTGTATTCTTGCCTCAAATTCTTTTACTAAATATAATAATTGTCATTCTAGAAGATTGTGGCTATCTAGCAAGAGCGGCATTTTTGGTAGATAGATTTATGGGAATTTTTGGACTTCAAGGACGTTCATTTATTCCTTTATTGGGATCTTTTGCTTGTGCAATTCCAGGCATTATGTCTGCAAGAATAATACCATCTCATCGGGAAAGAATGGCTACAATGCTTATTGCACCTTTAATGACATGTTCAGCTAGATTACCAGTTTATACTTTGCTGATTAGTGCATTCATACCTACAACATTGATATGGGGATTTTTTTCTTTACAAGCCGCTGTCTTAGCTGGCCTTTATATTATTGCAGCTTTGGTAGGTTTATTCATTGCCTTAATAATGAAAAAAACTGTTTTTAAAGGTGATATTACCCCCTTTTTAATAGAATTCCCTCCATATAGAATGCCCTCATTAAAAAGTTTATTAGTAACTGTATATGATAGGTCTAAAGACTTTTTAACCTCTGCTGGGACGGTAATTGTTACTTTATCAATTATTCTTTGGTTTTTATCTGCATTTCCTCGTGTAGACTTTCCACCAGAAACTTCCTCTATAGTTCAACAGCAAATGCAATTAGAACAATCTTATGCTGGATCATTAGGAAAAGTAATCGAGCCCATATTTGCTCCACTAGGTTTTGATTGGAAATTAACAATTGGGATTATAGGGAGTTTTGCAGCAAGAGAAGTATTTGTTACGGTAATGGGGCAACTTTATGCTACTGATACAAGCTTAGGCGATGAATCGTTAAGGCAAATTTTATATAATTCCATACCTCTTGCCTCTGCTTTATCTGTATTAGCTTTTTATGTTTTTGCATTACAATGTATTTCTACAATGGCAATTTTAAAAAGGGAAACTGGGTCTTGGAAATGGCCTGCTTTTGCTTTTGCTTATACATTTGTATTAGCATATATGTTCGCATTTGCAACTTATCGAATTACGCTTGCCCTTATTTCTTAATTCCACTTCAGCCAGGAATAATAGAAACACCTACTTTACTTTCTTCTTTTAAAACAGCTTTACTAAATATCGATAAATCCTCTACCGTAATGGCTGAAACTTTATCTAATAATGTAAAAGCTCTTTTGGGATTATTCCAGAACATAGTTTGATTGCATAATAAATCTGCCAATCCTGAATTTGTTTGCATATGATGAGCAATTCCAGTAGCGGCTGCATTTCTTGCTTTCATTAATTCATGATGTTCAAATGGATGATCAATTAATGTGTAGATTTCTTCTTCAAGGGCAGATCTAAGTTGATGTTCAGAAATTGATGGGTTAGCAGCTGTGGCAGAGAATGTTAATAAGGAAGTATGTTCCCTTTGATCTGCGAAACAAAACACAGAAGACGCTATTTGCTTATCCCTTACTAAAGATGTATATAATCTTGAACTGCGTCCATCGGCTGCTGCAGAAGCTAAAACATCTCCAATTAATGAATCCTCATGCAAGAATCCAGGAAAATGATAACTTGAAAATATTGCAACTAATGGAACTTGATCTGTCACAGTTTTAGATGTTGATAGCAACATCGATCTATCAAATGAATGCCTCATGATAGAGTTTTTCTCTGATACGATATCACCAAAATATTTATGGGCAAGGTCAATACCCTTTTGTGGTTCAACAGCACCAGAAATTACCAAACAAGCATTATTGGGTCTATAATACATAGAAAAAAAACGAGCTACTTCATCTAAAGTAGCGGATTCTATATGCTCTTTTAAACCTAAGATTTCCCAATTATATGAACATTCTTTGCTAAATGCACATGAGGCCTGAATAGATCTCCACTTTCCATATGGCTGATTTTCAACAGTCTGCTTCATTTCTTCAAGAACAACTTTTTTTTGTGTGTCTAAGCCAATTTGCTGAACACCAAACTGCAACATTCTATCTGATTCTAGCCATAATGCTAATTCTAATTGATGAGCAGGAAAAGTAGAATGATAAATTGTTTGATCGTACGAAGTATAAGCATTGAATTGTCCTCCTGCCTTAGAACAATAAGAATCAAACTCTCCCCTTCCTACATTCAAAGAACCGTCAAACATTAAATGCTCAAAGAAATGAGCAAATCCCTTATGCTTAACATCGTCATCTTTAGAGCCAACTTTATAACCAACAGTAATATTAACTACAGGAGCTTTCATATTTGAAACAACAATAACACGTAAGCCATTGTGTAATGTAGTATCATATACCATGGATTCTATAGAACTCATATATATACCAATAATAATAAAAAACCCGGCAAACAAAATTGTTAACCGGGTAAAGTACGCCCGATAGGACTCGAACCTATTACCCACAGCTTAGAAGGCTGTTGCTCTATCCAGATGAGCTACGGGCGCAAACTTGTATAATCAAGATTACAAAAATAAGCGCATTTCTTGCATTCTACAAAGAAAACTTTGTTCAATCACAAAAAAACTCCTATTTTTGTAGCGGGTCAAGCCCCGTGCGGTTATGACAGATTTAACCCCGCCAGGTCCGGAAGGAAGCAACGGTCGATCTGCTCTGACAGGTCGGTAAGCTTGACCTACTTTTTTTTGTAGTAATTAGTAGGGTACTATATTGTTACATTTATTCCAGCGTTTATGCCTCAAACTCATTTAATTCCCTCGACAACTTATTACACAATGATAGATGAAGCTACTTCATTCATCAGAAATAGGTTTTCAGCACAACCATCAATAGGTATTATACTTGGAACAGGATTGGGCGCTGTTGCTCAGCATATTATTCCAGAGTGCATTATAGAATATAGAGATATTCCACATTTCCCATTATCAACAGTAGAATCTCATACTGGCAGATTAATTATTGGAACCTTATCTGGCAAACAAGTTATAGCTATGCAAGGACGTTTCCATTATTATGAAGGATATACAATGCAGGAAATTACATTTCCAATAAGAGTATTATATGCATTGGGTATTTCTACATTATTGGTGTCAAATGCATGTGGAGCATTAAATCCAGAATTTTCTAGAAGTGATATAATGATCATAGAAGATCATATTAATCTGTTGGGGGATAATCCTTTAATTGGACAAAATCTATCGCAGTTTGGTCCGAGATTCCCAGATATGAGCATGCCCTATAATCAAGATTTAATTTCTATAGCCGAACAATGTGCTACGGAATTAGATATTCCCATAAAAAAGGGCGTATATGTTTCTGTTCCTGGGCCAAATTTAGAAACAAGAGCAGAATATCGTTTTTTACGTATTATTGGTGCTGATGTTGTTGGCATGAGTACAATCCCCGAAGTTATAGTTGCTTGCCATATGAATATGAGAGTTATAGGTTTTTCTATTATCACAGACGAGTGTTTCCCGGAATTTTTACAACCAGTTACTATGTCTGAAATCATTGAAGCAGCAGAAAAAGCAGAACCAAATT
>JALRHN010000047.1:0-236 GCA_023259575.1 Candidatus Kapaibacterium sp.
GTTAAGAATCATTGATGCTTGGAATAATGAAAAAGATTCTATTCTTAAGGCAGGTGATGATATCGTAAAAGCGATGAAAGAAATTCAATATCAGCATAGTTCTGTATTAATCGACCCACAAATACTCACCATAGCAGAAGATCAATTTGTTAAACGATTTGATGCAGCCTATGGTGGCTTTGGCTCTGCACCTAAATTTCCAACGCCACATCATAGCATTTTTTTACTGAGAAGAT
>JALRHN010000047.1:246-12776 GCA_023259575.1 Candidatus Kapaibacterium sp.
ACGACGAATAATCACGTATTAAAAGCCATGGCAGAAAAAACATTGATTTCGATGGCTCAAAGTGGTATGTATGATCATGTTGGACAAGGTTTTCATAGATATTCAACAGATCAGCAATGGCATGTTCCCCATTTTGAAAAAATGCTTTATGATCAAGCAATGTTGATTCAAGCCTATACAGAAGCATGGTTATGTACTGGTAATAGCATATATAAAGATATTACGGAACGTATTATCACTTATTGTCAAGAATATTTGATGAGTAAAAATGGCAGTTTTTTTTCTGGACAAGACGCAGATTCTGAAGGAGAAGAAGGTACTTATTATCTTTTTACACTCGAAGAACTTGCTAATATTTTAAACAAAGAAGAATTTCAATACGCTGAAGTATGCTTTGATATTCATCATCAAGGTAATTATCATGATGAATTAACTAGGGAATATAATGGTAAAAATATTCTCAGATTAAAAGTAGGAATCGAAGATATAGATGATAAACTTTTTGAATCAATTGTTACTAAACTTAAACACTATCGATCCAAAAGAGAAGCTCCATTTTTAGATGATAAAATCCTTACAGATTGGAATTCTTTAATGATTTCATCTTTGTCTTTTGCAGGCAGAGCATTCTCTCATCCTTCATATATAGATCATGCAATTTTGATAGAAAAGCATATCAAAGAGCATATGTTTAAGAATGATTCAATATTGCTGCATACACATAGGAACGGCATTTCTTCAATTCAAGGTATGTGCGAAGACTATGCAATGTATGCAAAGGGATTATTAGAATTATACCAAGCAACTGGAAATATTCGCTATATCTCTGATTGTAAAACTGTATGCGATATAATCATTGATTCATTTATCGATAATGATACCAAAAGAGTAAAGCAATCATTAATTCCGCCAACCGATTTTCACATTTTTGCCTCCGCATATGATGGAGCAATTCCATCCGGACCATCATTCATGGTAGATGTTCTTGGAAAGATGGGGATAATAACAGAAAACCCTCAGTATATCAATACAGCCTTTGATATTATTCATGCATATGGCAAACAGATAGAAACCTATCCATCGGGATTTTCTTATATGTTATCTGGATTAGATTTTTTACTTTCTTCCAGACAAGAAATTGTTTTGGCTGGTGATAAAGATTCTACTGCATATCAAACTTTTCTTCAAAAGATTAATTCTTATTATATACCACATGCAGTCTTTATACAAAATTATAATCCAGACGAATTATCATTATTAGCACCTTCATTAGCAATTCAATCAACAAGTAAAGATGCATTACTTTATATATGTAAGAATTATTCATGTCAACAACCAATTGAATCAATTCAAGACTTAGAACACACGTTTGCACATTTATATCCTAATTAATTATGAGCTCTTTGCTTCTAAGCTTGATGTTTAGTTTGCACTGGATTAATATCTTTCAATTAACCAGCATTGATACCTATGGAATTACTATGGGTGATGCATGTGCTGTATCTATGATATTATTTGCTTTATATAAATGGATCTGGCTAGGCCAACCTCTTACTTTCATTCCTGGATGGATTTCTACCTTATTTTTTTTGATTTTACTGTCAGAATATACATCTATTATTAATCCTATTTTATCTGCATCGACATCAATGCAGATGCAATTTTTAAAAACAAGTACCAATTTTTTATATAAATGGCTATTTGCTCTTGTATTTATTTCCGGTGTCTTTACAGAAAAAGATGCAAAAAAAGCTTGTGTATTCATTTTATATTTTAGTGCTTTTATTAATGTTTTTGGCATATATCAGATGTTCGCTAGAGCATTTAATTTACCTTTTGCATGGATTGAAATAAATAATGTAACAGTAGGATTAAGAAACAATATTTCTATGGATGGGTTAAAACAACTTAGTCTCAATTTTGACAATTTTTTTAGAGCAACTTCCCTCTTCAGTGAACCATCCATTTTAGGACATTTTAATGCTTTGATAATCTCACTTATTACAGTTCCATATATAACTAAAAAACCTCAGTTAATTTCTTCAAATATCCGCATTATTACGATTTTGATTCTATCTCTTATAGGGATGTTAGTTGCTTTTTCATTAACTGGAATAACAATTCTAGCAATGGTATTACTCTACATTATATTCATAGAAAAATCTGGAAGAAAATCAATGTTAGGGATAGTTTCAGGGATATTTGCAGGACTTCTTATCTTTATCGATAGAATCATAGATTCGATTCTCAATACAAGCATTATAGAGCTATTTATTCTGAGATTTGGTGGAATTTATAATGTGCTAAGTACTTCTGGTGGTGGATCATCTTCAATTCAAGGGGAATCTTTTTTCTCTAGAATGGAAACAAGTATGCAAGGTATAAGTGCTTGGTTCGAAAATCCATTAACAGGTTTAGGTGCTGGATGCTTATTCTCTTATTCAAAAACAGATTCAATACCTTATACTGATGCTCTTTACTCCGGGCTTATTGGAGAATTAGGCCTATTTGGATTTTTGGTGTTCTTTATTTTCGTGATTTTACTGTATTCCAAAGTTATGTCCTTATCTAAAACATATGCTTCTTCTTTATCTTATGATGCCGACTTTATCTTATCATTAGCTCCTTATTTTTTGATAATTATGGCTGGATATGGATTATCCGGATACTCTTGGATTACTTTCGATCATTGGACTTATATAGGCTTTGCATGCCTAGCAATCATTAGCGTATACAAACAAAAATCACTTCCATTAAAAGAATTTTATGTAGTTGATATAAGCCTAAAAGATAAAATGACATTTTTTCTGAATAATTCTGTAAAAGATAAATCGTAAAAATTATTATAAGTATTTGGCTGTTTTATATCAACAATCTATATTTGCACTCTGAATAAAAAGTGATTATTTGTTTCGGCAGCTATATAAGGTTTAAGACAATGTCAAAAGTTTGTGAATTAACTGGTACAACCGTTCAATACGGAAACAATGTATCTCATGCTAATAATCGTACACGCAGAAGATTTTTACCTAACCTCCAGAAGAAGCGCGTATGGGTTGCTGAAGAAGGTAAATTTGTAACTGTTAAAGCTACAGCACGTGCTTTACGTACTTTAGATAAAAAAGGTTATACAGCGATGATGCTTGAAATGAAAGCAAAATCCAAATAATTTCTTTTTTGAGTTTGACTTTTTAAGCCCCCACACAAAAAAGTGTTGGGGTTTTTTTATGCTGATAATTTGTTACGATAAGTCCATATGATTTCTCATCATTTCATACAAAATATATATTATATGAATCGCATAAAAGATTCTATTGGGTCTATTATAATGATATGTATAAGTATGCTTATGTATGGATGTGCTACTTCAACATTAGAATTAACAGAAAATCCTCATAAGAGAATAGTAAAGCCACTGAATTCATTTTTTAGAGAGCAACCATTACCCCTTTCTAAAGCAGATTCTGCCAGGATGTCTCATATTGCATTAGAGTATTATATTCAAGCCTCTGAATTGGAATTGGTGGGTAAATATTCAGATGCAATTTTAGCATATCAAAGGGTATTACGATTTGATTCTACTGCTGCAGTGTTTTACTCAATAGGCAAATGTTATAATGCAATGGGGCAAGGAGATTTAGCAATTGAATTCACAGAAAAATCATTAAAATTAGATTCTGTCTCTATACCAGCATTAGAACAATTAGCTTTACTGAAACTTCAATATATGAAGGAATTAGAGCCCGCAATTGAATTATATAAACGAATATATGAGCTAGATTCTAATAGACTATCTGTATTGATTGCTTTAGCTGAATTATCTGAGAGTAAAAGTCCAGAATCAGCAATTTTTTATTATTCGAAGGCGATTGCAAAGTCGGGTTATGATGATGAACTGGTGAGAAAATATGGCGCTGTATTGCTACAGACACGCGATTCACTTTCTTATATTTCATTGATGGAGAATCAATATAATGCCCATCCAGAAAATAGCCGTTGTAGGGCTTTATTAATAGAAGCATACAGTGTATTTAAAGAATATGACAAAGCATTTTCAATAATAGAACAATTTGCAGGTACATCATTAGATGAAGAATTAGAAGAATATTATCAAACACTTGCATTTAGTATCATTATCAATAAGGATAGTAATAGTAGTCCAATTATCGAAAAATTTCTTCCAAGCTTCGAGAAATTTCCAACATTAAGCTGGAAAGTTCTGAACAGTTTTGCTTTAATGGCAGATTATAGTGGTAAAAGGAACACAGCAGAAAATTTTTATGAAAGATCTTCCCGATTAGCTGATTCTTTAACAATACCATATGCTGTTTCTTTAGCTTATGAACTATTAAGAAATAATACTGGAGCTATAGCCGAGCATTTTATTTCATTTTATTCTCATCATTTTACACAAAATCCTTCATTCCCCTTTTTAATGGGGATCATCAATAGCAATAATAAACATTACAATGAAGCCATATCTAATTATTCGGAAGCCATTAAGAGAGATATCGAATATGCAGATGCTTGGTCTGAACTTGGTTCATTATTTATGAAAAATAATGAGTTCTCAAAAGGAGATTCTTGTTATGGACAAGCATTGTCAATAGAGCCCGACAATCCATTATTCAATAACAATTTTGCATATGCATTAAGCGAAAGATCTTCAGAACTTTTTAAAGCACAAGAACTTGCAAAGAAAGCAATCAGCTTAGATCCAGAAAATGGTTCTTATCTTGATACATATGGTTGGATATTATTCAAACAAGGAAATATCAATAAAGCTATCATAATATTAGAAAAAGCAGTACAAAGAACAAGTGAACAATCAGCAATTATATTGTATCATTTATCTGAAGCATATAAACAAGCTAATGAAGATGAAAAAGCACAAATAACCTTAAAAAAAGCATTATTGATTGATCCAGAAAATCTATTATACATGAAAAGCTTAGAAAACCTTAAGTAATCAGCTTTCAACTACAGATTGAATATAAAATTTTAGTAATTTTGCCCCTCAATTATTCACCTTTCACAATATTTAACTTTACATGCAAAAGAAACAACAGATTCGAAGTTTTGAAGGAGATTTTTATTATTTCGATGTTATTTGGTCTTCTACCAAGCCGAATTCCACCTTTGAAATAAGAGCAACGAATGCAGACAGTGGAGCTACATCTACTGTTACTAATAATGAAACTGTTAAGTCTTTGATATTAGACGGAAAAAAACCTGATGATGGTATGAAAACAGCCGTGTGGTCTTGTAATACTGTAGATGCCCAAAAATATGCAGATAGATCTATAGGATTGTTTGAAAACGAAACCTATATGCAACAGCTAGAAGATGCAATGAATGATGATTATGCTTCTGGACATTGGGTTTCTGAAGATGAATTTGAAGGTGAAAATCTTGCATTTGATGAAGATGCAGATATAGATGATGATGATTTTCTTTTTGATGCCCCAGGAATTGAAGAGGATTTCTTTTAATTCGTTATTGTTCACAGAATCTCATTAAATAAATACATCTTCATGAAAAAACTCCTTTTGAAGAAAAGTCTGCACAAAGAATATGATGCAGCAGATTCAAAGCTCATACGGAAGGATACAGTTTATTCTGTTAAATATCATGAAGAATTAAATCCAGCTCAATATGCAGCTGTATTTCATAATGAAGGGCCTGCACTTGTTCTAGCAGGTGCAGGTACTGGTAAAACAAGAATACTAGTTTATCGATTAACACGCCTTGTAGAAGATGGAATCCCACCTCAGCACATTTTATTATTAACATTTACTAGAAAATCAGCTAATGAAATGTTATCCAGAGCATCAATGATGCTTAATGGTAAGTGCGAACAAGTATCTGGTGGCACATTTCATTCCTTTGCTCATCAAATTATAAGAAAATTTGCTCAAGAAATTGGATTCGAGTCAAATTTTTCTGTTTTAGATCAAAGTGATATGGAAGATGCTATAAATATTATTCGTACGCAGATAACAAAGGAATATGGAAAAAAAAGATTTCCTCAAAAGCATACTCTTGCTTCGATGTATAGCCTATCAGTTAATAAATGCTTACCAATCCAAGAAATACTACGCAGTTCATATCCACAGTTCATAGATGAAACAGATAAAATTCAAGAATTATTCAGAGCGTATATTGCTTATAAAAGAAAGCAAAATATGCTTGATTATGATGATTTGCTTGTTTATTTATTAACCCTATTAGAAACAAATAAAACGGTGAGAAATCAGTTGCAAGCCCAATATCGATATATCATGATTGATGAATATCAAGATACAAATAGCTTGCAACATCGCATAGTATTAGCCTTATCCGGAACTCAAAAAAATATCATGGCTGTTGGTGATGATGCTCAGAGTATTTATAGCTTTAGGGGAGCAAATTTTAAGAATATTTTAGACTTCCCAACATCCTTCGAGCATTGTGATGTATATCCTATTGAACAAAATTATCGTTCAGTTCAAACTATTTTAGATTTCTCTAATAGCATTCTTGAACATGCAACTTTTGGATACAAAAAGAACCTCTTTAGCACTTTAGACAATCAAGAACATCCATATATCATAGCAACATCAGATGAAAGACAACAATCTGAATTTATTGTTCAACAGATTTTAGAATATCGTGAGTCTGGAATTTCTCTCAATCAAATGGCTGCATTGATTCGTTCTGGTTATATGTCTTTCGATTTAGAAATCGCATTAACCAAAGCCAATATCCCATTTAAGAAATTTGGCGGATTTAAGTTTATCGAAACAGCACACATTAAAGATATATTGTCATTTTTTAGGATTGCCAATAATCCAAAAGATGTGCTTGCTTGGCATAGAATACTTCTTTTATTAGAAGGTATAGGGCCAGGAACAGCAAATATGATCATAGAGGAAATTTCTGAAAATCGATTGGACTTTAGATATGATAATGGATGGAATACAATAAGCAGAGGCAAAGAAGAGCTATCACGTCTGTGTAATCTCTTAAGAAAAATACAATCAGATGATATAAAGATGTCTGAGAGAATGTATCTATGTAATGAATTCTATCGTCCAATTTTAAAAAAGAAATATGACGATTACCCCAAAAGATGGAAAGATATAGAAACATTCACAACAATTGCAGAACAATATAATTCTACTGCTATATTACTATCTGAAATGGCATTAGACCCACCAATACAAACTGCCGAGGCGAATGCTGAATATCATGAAGATGAGTTTTTTACGATTTCAACTATTCATTCAGCAAAAGGTTTAGAATGGAATACTGTCTTTTTATTATGGGCATTAGAAGGAAAATTTCCACCAAATAAATCATTACAATCTATTGATCAATTAGAAGAAGAAAGACGATTGATGTATGTTGCAATTACAAGAGCAAAAGAACATGTTTTTGTTTTATATCCAGTCAATATTTTTGATAGAGAGACTGGTATGGTTCTTGGTTCACCATCTCGCTTTTTAGATGGTATTGAACATAATATTGCAGAACGATATGTGTTACAGTCTGGCGAAGAACAGCAATAATATGACAGAATCACATACAGATATGAATAAGAAAAAGAATATTCTCTTTCTAACCCCACGATTCCCCTATCCATTAATTGGTGGAGATAGAATAAAATCATTCTATCTCCTTAAATATCTTTCTTCATATGCCAATGTTACATTGATTACACTTAGTCATGGAGTATCACCCCAAAAAGAATATGTCCAAGTATTAGAAAATCTAGGTATCCAAGTTCATAGTATCACTCTTTTTCCATTTGGCGCCGCATTACGATCACTATCTACTATTTGGACAAAATTTCCTTTAGAAATCCTGTTTTATTTACATCCTGGATTTAGAAAAAAAGTAAATGATATCATTAAAGATCATCACTTCGATATTGCATTTGCTTTTTTTATGAGAACAGCCGAATATCTAAAAGATGTATCAATAAAGAAAGTTTTAATAGCCGAAGATTGCAGAGCTCTGTATCAATCTAGATCTGCTAAAGCAAGTACTAGTATCGTTCAAAAGCTTGTTAGGCATTGGGAAGTATTAAAATTACGAGTATATGAACCTACAATCACTCCTTATTTTGATATCACAACACTGGTAACAAACGATGATATCAAAGAAATGCAGAAATATAATGCCGATGCAACATATGCTTTATTATCTAATGGAATTGATTTAAGTATAATGAAATCATCAAGTACAGATCAATTACATAAGAGAGAAGGATTGGTTTTTATTGGGAAATTGGATCTGTGGGCAAATTCAATGATGATTCAAACCATTGTTAAAGATATTTTACCTAATATAATCAAAGTTTATCCTCAGATTACTTTTTCTATAGCTGGTGCAGACCCATCCCCCAATATTGTAGCATTAGCTTCAAATAATATCCATATCTATCCAAATGTAAAGAGTACCGAAGACTTCTTATATCAAGCTGCAATTTTTGTTCATCCTCATAAAGGTGCTTCTGGTATTCAAAATAAAGTACTTCAAGCAATGGCTTGTGGATGCGTTGTAATTACTACCCCAACTGGAATACAAGGAATTCCGGCCATACATAATGAGCATGTTTTTATTGCGCATACTAATGAAGAGATTTCATCATATATATTATTTTTATTAGAAAATCCTGATAAAAGAATATCAATGGCAAAACATGCAAGAACATTAATCGAAGATCATTTTTCATGGGAGGCCATCTATAAACAAATGGATGATGTGCTTCTTCAGTGTGGAATTTCATTACAGTCTTAATGTAATAAGTATGAAAAAAGCACTCTTTATAGATAGAGATGGAATTGTTAATAAGAAAATTCCCAATGATTATGTGAAAAATATAGAAGAATTCAGTTTTCAAGATGAAATCTTACCTATACTTCAATGGGGAAAATCGCGTGATTATCTTCTGATTTTGATTACAAATCAACAAGGAATTGGCAAAGGAATTATGTCTGAATCAGATTTACAGACAATTCATAACCATATGAATTCTATCCTTTTAGATAGAATTAGATTGTGTTTTGATGATATCTATTTTTGTCCTGATTTAGCAGAATCTAGATCATATAGACGCAAACCGAATCCAGGAATGTTATTAGAAGCTATTGAAAAGTGGAATATTAATCCCAAACAATCATGGATGATTGGTGATAGTATCTCTGATGCTAAAGCTGGAAATTTAAGTGGAACACGCACTATTCTTGTAGGAAATTATTCCGCAGAACAAGTACCTGAAGCAGATTTTATCATTCCAGATTTAAAGGAAGCCTTAAGTATTTTAGAACAGTAAAAAGGCAATAATTATAGAGATTACTACTTTATTTTTCAGCAATTAATTTTTCTTGCATAACTGCATCGGGAACTCGATAGACATGTGTTACAAGATGAAGAATCTCTAATAATCTTATGATATATCCAGAAATATCAATTTGCCACCAAGCCATACCATGAAAGGCAGATCTAGGAAAAGCATGATGATTATTATGCCAGCCCTCGCCCATTGCAAGTATGCCAACAATAAAATTATTTTTTGATTTATCTGCAGTATTAAACATTCTTCCACCAATAATATGACAAAATGAATTAACACTCCATGTAAAATTTAGTGCTAAGAAAAGACGAACAAATCCGCCCCATAATAATCCATTTAAACCGCCAATTAAAAATGGTATAAATAATCCAATCATAGACCAAACAAAAAAAGTAGCATCAAAAAACTGAACCATTTTATCTTGTTGAAATTTTTTTCCAAATGTTTGCCTAGCTGATATATGTTCATCATGTGGCATTGTAAAAATCCAGCCGCAATGAGAATGAAGCCAACCCTTAACCGTTGGACTATGCGGATCATCATCATCATCGGTATGTGCATGATGTTTTAAATGAACACTAGCCCAATTAGAAGCAGGGCCTTGTAATGCCATAGAACCTAACATCAACAGAATAAATTTTACAATTGGATGAGCAATAAAACTTTGATGTACCAACATCCTATGGAACCCCATAGTAATTCCTAGCTCTGTAAGAATAACCATACTAATACATAAAACAATGTCTAGCCAAGATATCTGTCCTAAAAATGCTAGATACAATGCTGTTAATGTTCCCAAAGTTGGTATGATAATTAACATTAAGAAATATAGCGAAGTTTGTAATTGTTGTTGGAATCGGTCAGACACAGATAATCGCCTAAAAATTGATAAAATACAATGAAGAATCCATTAATAAAATTATAAAAGCTATTTTGCAATTGTGCAAAGCTTAATAATCTGTGAATTTGACAAAAATAATTGATTATCGATGTGAGTTAAACACCTGCTCAATTATTGGAAAGAGATATTGACAATCGCTGCAGACGTCAAATTACAGAGCAAATATAAGCATATGCTTACAAGTAAAAGCACATAGCATCGTCAAAGCAAGTATATTTTTTTCTACAAATATTGGTCGGCAGGTCCACAATTTCATGTGCGGAATAGTAGGTTATATAGGAAATCAAAAAGCATCTCTCATCATTTTAAATGGTCTAAAACTTCTTGAATATAGGGGCTATGATTCTGCTGGAATTGTTACTATAGAAAACAATGTATTAGATATTTCAAAAAAAGCTGGGAAAGTCAAGCAATTAGAAAAAATGCTAGATCTTAATCGTCTAACCAGCACAATAGGAATTGGGCACACCAGATGGGCAACTCATGGTGAACCAAATGATACTAATGCTCATCCTCATACTGACTTTCACGGTAAAATTGCTTTAGTCCACAATGGAATTATTGAAAACTATTCTGTTTTGAGAAAAAAGTTGATTAAAGATGGATATACATTTACTTCAGAAACAGATTCTGAAGTTTTAGCTGTATTTATTGGCTCGATATATAATCAAGGTAAAGACTTAGAAACAGCTGTTAGGCTTGCATTAAATGAAGTTGAAGGCACTTTTGGTATTTGTGTCATTTGTTCCGATAATCCTGATTTAGTAATTGCTGCTCGTAGAGGTAGCCCACTTGTTGTAGGAATTGGTGATGATGAATTTATTATAGCATCAGATGCTTCTGCAATTATTCAGCATACTAGACAAGTTATTTATCTTTCTGATAATGAAATGGCTGTTATAAGTAGGAATGGAATTACTACTAAAACAATTGATAATGTTATCACTAATGAACAGATTGAAGAAATTGATTTTGATTTAGATGCTATAGAAAAAGGTGGTTATAGCCATTTCATGTTAAAAGAAATCTATGAACAACCTTCTACTTTTCGTGATGCTTTACGAGGCAGATTATTAACAGATGAAGGAAATGTAAAATTAGGTGGATTAAATTCTGTTACTAAAGAATTAAGACAAGCCAAGCGCATCATTATCTTGGCATGCGGTACTTCTTGGCATTCGGGTCTTGTTGGCGAATATATGATTGAACGATTAGCCCAAATACCCGTTGAAGTAGAGTATGCTTCTGAATTTCGATATAGAACACCAATCATATATCCAGATGATATCATTATTGCTATTTCTCAAAGCGGAGAAACTGCAGATACTTTAGCTGCTATAAAAGAAGCACGATTAAAAGGAGCAACTGTTTTAGGAATTGTTAATGTTGTTGGAAGTTCTATTGCCAGAGAAACCCATGCCGGAGTATATTCACATGCTGGGCCAGAAATTGGAGTTGCATCTACCAAAGCATTTACTTCTCAATTAGCAGTATTATCGTTATTAGCCTTACATCTGGGAAGAATGAATAAAATATCCTCCATTGAAGGAAAAAGAATTGCAGAAGCCTTGGATGCTATCCCTTCAAAAATTGAAGAAATTCTAAAACAAGAAAGTACCATTAAACAAATAGCTGAAGAATATCAAGATGCTAGAAATTTCTTGTATTTAGGACGTGGTTATAATTTCCCTGTTGCTTTAGAAGGAGCTTTAAAATTAAAGGAAATCTCTTATATCCACGCTGAAGGATATCCAGCAGCTGAAATGAAACATGGTCCTATCGCACTTGTTGATGAAAATATGCCTGTAGTATTCATCGCGACCAAAGATGATATTTATGATAAAGTGATTTCAAATATTCAAGAAGTTCGAGCAAGAAAAGGTAAAGTTATCGCTATTGCAACCGAAGGAGACACAAATATTGAATCGGTAGCAAATCATGTTATTTATATTCCTAATACTTTGCCAATGTTAACACCTATTTTGGCAGCTATTCCCCTACAATTACTTGCATATCATATTGCAGTGTTAAGAGGATGTGATGTTGATAAGCCTAGAAATTTAGCTAAATCCGTCACCGTGGAGTAGTATGTAAGGTCGGAGTTTGGTATTATAGAAATATAATATAATAATCAAAAAGCTGACAATGTATTATGTCTATTAAGAATAGAGTAAGGATTACTTAATTTTAAAGCATGCCTTTTTTTATCCATGCATCAAACCTATCACTTGCATATACAGCGGAAATCCTATTGTGATATTGATCGGAAATGTGATTGCCAAAGCCATT
>JALRHN010000048.1 GCA_023259575.1 Candidatus Kapaibacterium sp.
GTGAATGTAGTTCTGGTTTTGGACATTAGCGAATCAATGAATGAAAAAATGAGTAATGGAAGAACCAAATTAGAATGGGTAAAAAATGGCGCTAAAAATTTTGTCAATTCTTTAATATTTAATGGAACTACACAATGTGCTATTGTTACATTTAATGGTAATTCTTATATACATTCTGGCTTTCAGAATAATGCTCAATCTGTATTAAATGCAATAGATGCAATTAGTTATGGAATCGGAGCAACTATATATGATAATCCATTAATCGACCCAAAAAATAGTGCTGTAGCATTATTTAAAACCACACCTTCTTGGATTAGAAGAGTTGTTGTTTTTCTTACTGATGGTACCCCAACACAAGCACCACAAACAAATAGCATAATAAATCAATTAAAGGCTTTGAATGTCACTTTATATGCAATTGCTTTGTCTTTTGATGCAAGCCCAGATTTACGTACAATAGCTTCTCAAACTGGTGGTACTACCTCTGTAGCATATAATGAAGAAATGTTAGTAAATATCTATAAAGAATTAGGAAATAAAAGGCCTACAATTACATATTGCTGGCTTACATATATTGCACCTTATGGTTGCGAAGATAAAAGTGTCAATAGAACAGTACAGCTTACTTTTAAGCCTACTAATTTAAGGCAAACCTTTTCATATACTGCACCTGCGAATAGTATAGCAAGTATTCAAAATTCTGCAATTACATTACCTCCCTTTCCTGATATTGCGCCTGGGCAGACAGCTACTCAACAGTATACAATTACTGCTGTTAATAGTGATATAAATGTGACAGGATTTTTTTCTAGTTTACCTGCTAATTTTTCTATCACTAATTGGGGTGGTTCAGCTCCCCCATTCCTACTAAAAAAGGGTCAATCCAGAACAGTAACCGCTCAGTTTACACAAACTTCTCCCAGAGATGTTCGCACAGGATTTGTTAGAATAAATGGCACTCCATGTTCTTCAGCTCCATTATACTTAAGTGGTGGTTCAAGAAAAGTTATTCTAATAAGTCCCAATGGTTCAGAGGTATTTAGTTCTTGTGATTCAATTCTCATCACATGGGGCGGAGTAGAAGCATCTGATACTGTAAGAATCCATTATAGTAGTAATGGGGGTGCATCATGGCATATTATTTCTAATTCTGCAACAGGATTAAGCTTTAAGTGGAAAGCCCCAAAACAAGATAATTATATGATTAGGGTTTCTGCTTTTACTTCTAGGAATGGAAGTATATTTAATGCTACAGCTGGTGGTATCGGTATAGACACTATAGGAGGAATTGGTGTATCTCCAGATGCTTCTTCATTTGTATGGACAGGAACCTATGATAAACAATTAACAACTAATTCATTAAGCATTAGTTCAACAAGAAATAAAGACATGTTTATTGCTAAATGCAAAGATCAAGCAGTGAATTGGTTAAAAACAAGCTCTGTATTTTATCCCAAATATTTACCATATACTTCATGTGCTGGCAAAGCAGTCATTGTAGATTCTGCAGATAATATATTTCATATTTCTGAGATTGTTAGAACTGTCAATTCTGGAAGACAATCCTTAATCCTTAGTAAAATTAGTTCAAATGGAAATATTGATTGGTCAAAAGAAATTCTTGGTACCCAACAAAGCTTAAATGCTCATAATATAGGTAAGGATTCTATTGGTAATTATTATCTAACTGGTACCTATAATGGACAATTAAGTGTCCAATTAAAAGCTGGTAATACTTCAAGCATTATTACAATTTTGCCAAAGCTATTTACTTTAAGTTTTGATGCAAATGGTAATTTTTTAATGCTAAAAGATAGTATATCCCAATCATATCCTAAAATACCTGCTGATACAGCAAAAGATACTCTTGGATATGTGTATACGATTAAATCATATAAAAATACTCTTACTTTGAGTGATACTTCATTTAAAAGTGTTGGTTTACAAGATATAGCTATTAGAGTGTCGGGAAGAATAATGACACCTTTTGACGAAAGTGATGCACCGTTTTCGATTACTACCCCGCTACTTACTACAACCGCCTCTACAATCAATTTTACGGGGTCTGAAGGTGTGCTTGTTGGAGCAAAAAAAGACAGCATTTTCAATGGCTTTTTATGCAATAGAAGCAAAGCGCAAGTAGTATTAGATCAAGCACGTATACAAGGAATTGATTCTACACAATTTGAAGTATTACAACCGAATGCAGGCACTATAATTCTACCAGATTCTTGTATTCCATGTATTATACGATTTTCACCAACAACTAGTGGCAAAAAACAAGCTACTGTTATTCTTGGTAATTCATGTGTGAATGTTCAAGCAACATTATATGCCGATGCATATGCAATGTCTGCTTCAGTTACACCAGTTCAATGGAATCAAAGAAGAGTAAAAACAAAAAAATCATTATTCTCTCTCTTTAAAAATGAAGGTGAAATACCTTTAACTATTACATCTGTATCGAATAAAGATCTAAGCCATTTTGTATTTGAAAATTCTATCTCCTTACCTTTTACAATTCTGCCTGGAGACTCTGTATCATTACCGGTAACTTTTACTCCAACAGATACAATTCACTATCAAGATACTTTGATGGTAGAATGTAAAGAGTTACAATCACCTCTCTTTGCTTCTTTAGATGGAATAGGAACATTGCCTGTATTTTCATCCAAGGGATATTCATTTGCTGATTGTAAAACAGGATTGAAATCAACTGAGATTGGTCTTGTATCAACAATAAATACATCTCAGAACATGAATTTGTATGTGAAGTCTGCAATACTATCACAGAATGCTGGAGACTTTACTATTGATTCGATGACAGTATTACCAAATTCTTTGAGTATACTTGATAGTCATAGAACTTTTATTGGCTTTAAACCTATAAAATCAGGATTAAGAACAGCATATTTGGTATTTGCACATGATGCAATTGCCGGTCCAGAAGAAAACCCACTCACTTTTGATAGTGTCCTAATTCAAGGCATTGGTATTTCCTCTGAATTAAAACCAGATACTGTACTAGATTTTGGTACTATAAATAGCTGTGATAAAGCGATGAAATCGCTTGCAATTAACAATCCAAATGCACAAGATATTGCTATTATTGGTATGAATTGGGAATATTCACAATCTACAAATGCTTCGCATATCAATGCATTAGTAAATCTACCATTTATCATTCCAGCAAATGGAGAAACAAGATTTCCAGTACAATTTATTCCGGATGGAAAACAATCATATGAAGCAAAACTTCATTTAATTTCCGAGGATTCTTCTATATATACTGTGATGATATTTGGTAAAGCAGAAACTATTGCTTCTGCAATTACCATTACATCTTCAAATCAATTGTTTTCTGTAAAGCCTGGTGAATCACAAAAGATTGCAATTTCTGCTACATTAGCTAAAGATTTAACCCAACCATTATTACAAGCATGCACATTATCAATACTATATGATCCATCATTGTATTCACTCCAAAATTCAATAGCCTCATTAGATAATAATTGGCAATGGACAGCAACTTCTATTGACAATCAAAAAGGTATAGCATTGATAGAAGGTAAAGCTACTATTCCATCAATTGCATTCCCAAAAAATAAAGTGGCTGAGTGTACCTTTGATTCATATTTGAACATTGATAAAAAGCAACCCATACAGATTACACTAACAACTAATACTCCTTGTATAGATACAGGTTATGGATCGATTAATACGGAATTACAACCTGTTTGCTATAATCCAGGAAGAATAATTGGAAGTAACGGTATTCCATTAGCAATTTCAATTGTTGATATGCCATATTCCTCTAAAATTGTTCACATTTCTTTACCATTTGAAGCAATTTCTGATGCAATAGTGGTTGATATCAAAGGGAGAATATTTCCATTAATGAATAAAGAAATCAAGAAATCTGGTCTTTATGAATACATACTACCACAGATTCCTCAAGGCTTTTATACAGTTATTGTTCATAATGGAATATATCAGCAAAGTCAATCATTTATACATGAATAAAAGCTAACACATATGAACACAATATTATCCGAAATACAAGCAATTAATTCTGAGATCATTAATAATAGACGACATCTTCATAAATATCCAGAATTATCATTCAAGGAATATCAAACATGTGCATTTATTTGCTCTGCATTAGAGAGCATGCAGATACAATATCAAATCATTGCAGAAACAGGGATTGTTGCTTTGATAGGCAATGGAGATCGCTGTATAGCCCTTAGAGCAGATATTGATGCTTTACCAATGGAAGAGGAAACAGGACTTGATTATAAGTCTGTCCATCCTGGTATTATGCATGCTTGTGGACATGATGCACATACTGCTATGTTATTAGGAGCTGCAAAAGTTCTTAAAGCTCGTGAAACAACTTTGCAAGGTACCGTTAAATTGATTTTTCAACCTGGAGAAGAAAAAGTTCCTGGTGGTGCAAGCCTTATGGTTGCTGCAGGAGTATTAGAAAATCCTAAACCTGAAGTTATTTTTGGACAACATGTCTACCCTGATGCACCAGCTGGAACATTTCTGATTTGTCCTGGTCCAACAATGGCTTCCGCTGATGAATTGTATTGGACAATTAAAGGTAAAGGGGCTCATGCAGCTCAACCACATCAAGGAATTGATCCAATTGTGATTGCAGCTGAATTAATTCTGCATGTACAAACATTAATTACAAAAAGTAAAAATCCATTATTACCGGGAGTATTAGGCATCACTTCTATTCATGGTGGTTCTGCTACTAATATTATTCCCGAATCTGTAGAAATGAAAGGTACTTTACGATCTTTCGATCCAGTATGGAGAGAACAGGCTATCACTATGATTCAAGAACATTCAGAGAAGCTATGTCAATTACATGGTGCCGAATGCTCTGTAACTATCTTAAGAGGATATCCTGCTGTATTGAATGATGAACAAGCAACTGCATTTGCAAGATCATCTGCAGAAAAAATAGTAGGGAGTTCATCAATCGCTGATTTTGAGCCCAAAATGTGGGGCGAAGATTTTGCATATTATGGAGCTTATATACCAGCAGCTTTTTGGATGCTAGGCGTTAGGCCTGATAATATAGAAACTATGCCTGGGCTTCATAATCCACGATTTACCCCAGATGAATCTGCATTATCTACCGGAGCAGCTTTATTAGCTAATACTGCAATCGATTGGCTTGCCAATGATTCCCCTTTTGCTCAATCGTAATAGTACCTATGAATACTATGCAATTATATAACTATCCTATTATCTTTTTTGATAGTACATGTATATTATGTAATTCTTCCGTACAATTTATTCTTCGCCATGAATACAGTTCAATATCTCATTTTGCACCTTTGAATGGAATTGTATTCTCTGAATTATATACTCCATCAATAAAAGATATTCCTGATTCTATTTTGGTTTATAAAAATGGTGTGTTTTTAAGTAAAACAGAAGCAATCATAGCTATCATGATTGCAATGGGATTTTATTGGAAATATCTTGCCGCACTTTTATGGTTAATCCCACCTTTTATAAGAAATACTATCTATGATTATATCGCAACTAATCGAATACAATGGTTTGGTAGACAAGAATCATGTTTATTACCAAACAAAGAAAATATCCATCGTTTTCATGACTAAATTTTTCTTTTTTTAGGTGGAAGATATAATTCAGCAATCCTTTTTATCATTAGCAAAGCATCCTTAAAATCTGTACGATGAGAAGCAGGAAATCCCTGTTTTTCATCATAATATTCTATAATGGTATCTTTTCTAAAAAAGGTAGTTATTCGAATATTGGCTCTACAATATGGTTGGTCTGGATGAGAAGTAAGTAATAACCGTACTTCTCTCTCATTTAAAGCCCCTGATGTAATATACTTAATGGAAATTATACTATCTTTTGAAACACCGTATAATAAAAAACCATAACTAGGAAGAGAATCTTTAACCTGACTAATAAACTGTTCGCTGGAAGATTTAGGTATTTTTATAGGAAAATATCGTAAAGAATCTCCACTGGCGCAGCTCCATAATATCAATAGTGGGAGCAAAAAGATGACATGTTTTTTAGATCTCATACAGTTATTCTTTATGGCAAGAGCCACCATCTGCTAAGATAATTAAATCTCCATTTTGAGTTCCCCTTGATATTAAGGAATCTTGAGGCATATATTCCCAATCTCTTGTTAGATTATACATACCAATTCTATCTTGATTAGCAGTATAGAAACCAATGCCTTCGGCAATGATTGGAATAATATCATTCAACAGTAAATGTTCATTTACATTCATTCTATAAATTTGCCCAGAATAACCGCGGCATATAAATATTTCCATATAAAGTCCTTTTTTAATAAGATAAAATACAGATTTTATAGAAAAATGTATCTGTTTACACATAAATCTCTTAGATTTGAACTGTCCGTTAGAGGTGCCGATATTGTCGGCTGAGATTACACTCTTTGAACCTGATCCAGTTAATACTGGCGTAGGAAAACGATTCATATCTCTTATTTCCCAATGTGGAAATATCTTCTGCGGAATAACTATTTATATACTTATTCTGCTCTTATCATGAAACTGTCATTTCTTTTTTCATTGCTTATTGCTTGTTATTGTTCTGTTTCTGCTCAAACACGTAAAGACTCTGTATATAAAAGAGTATATAAAACACCAAGTATTTCAGTTAGCTCTACTTTAGCAAATGTACAATCTCCTGCTACATATTCTGAATTAAACAAAGGGCAAATACAAGAAAAAAACTCTGCTTTAGATATAGGATATGTATTAAGTGAACTTCCCTCTTTATATTCTGTTTCTCAAAATGGAAATAATATCGGTTATACATCCATTTCATTAAGGGGTTTTGACCAAAGAAGAATATCTGTAATGATTAATGGCGTTCCTCAGAATGATCCAGAAGATCATAATGTGTATATGATTAATGTTCCAGACATAGCCTCCAGCTCAGAATCTATTCAAGTACAAAGGGGTGCTGGATTAATGAATTATGGTTCTGCTGCAATGGCTGGAAGCATAAATATTCAAACAATTGCTGGAGCCTCACAATACAAAGTTACTGCATCACAATTCATTGGGTTTCAGCAATTATATAGTAATAAACAGAATCAAGATACTTGGTATCCATCGATTACTAAGTCTTCTATACATATTCAAAGTGGTTTGATTGGATCTCAATATGCGTTTAATGCTAGATTAAGTTCAATTCAATCGCTTGGTTCAAGACAACACTCATATAGTTCATTACAAAGTTATTTCTTAAGCGCAACTAGATTTGACGAAAAAAGTACAAGTCAGATTAATATATATGGTGGCCCTATATCAGATGCATTGGCATATACAGGAATACCAAAATCTTGGATTAAAAGTCCATCATTACAAAGAGAAAATCTAAATGGTTGGTCTTATGATTCCTCTGGTACAACAATTGGATGGTTTACGAATCGAAGAAGACAAGAAATCGAAAATTTTTCACAACCTCATTTTGAAATCCTTAATGATATTCACATAAATGAACATCTATCTTTAAAATCAACATTGTTTCATTATTCAGGCGAAGGTTTCTTTGATTATGATGCATCTTGGGCAGACGCTGCAACATTAAGAATCACACCAGAATATGGATTTCAAGATAGTATTAATCCAGCGAATGCTCTTATACGTGGATTTGTAGGAAATTCTCAATATGGCTGGATACCAAGACTCGTTTGGGAACATGGAAATGGAGTATTAACCTTAGGTGCAGAATATCGATCACATAATTCTATTCATTGGGGAAAGATTAGATATGCAGAACAATTGCCATCTGGTTTCGACCCCGATTATACTATTTATGAATATGAAGGTCATAGAAGAATATTATCAGCATTTGCAAGAGAAGAATGGAATATTTCAGACAAATTCTTATTCAAAGCAGAAGCTCAACTTGTTCATCATCTTTATGGCATTTCTAAAGAAAAAGCTGGTAATTCTTATACTTCGTATGTAGATATTAATGGCAATACTATTGGTAATGGAAATCAACTATTTTCTAAGGGGTTTCTTTTTATTAATCCTCGCATAGGGAGTGTTTTTAGAGCAAATGAAGAGAATACTTTTTCATTTTCAATGGCGTATACTTCCAGAGAACCTCGTATGAGGAATTTATATGCTGCAGAAGACTCATATTTTGGCGCCAGACCATTATTTCAATCGTCAATCCTAGCAAATGGGCAAATCGGTTTCGATTTTTCTAACCCGTTGGTAAAGCCAGAACATATGCTTAATACCGAATTAGGTTGGAAATATCAATCTAACAATGTTAATGCTGGAATTACAGTATATATCATGAATTATTATAATGAATTAGTAAAAAGTGGCCGTTTAGACATCTTTGGTGTCCCCGTAGATGGAAATGCTCCAAGAACAGATCATATGGGCATTGAATTAGAATTAAGCAAATCGTTCAAGATTTCACAATCCTATTCTTTGGAATTAGCTGGTAATCTAACCTATAGTAAGAATACAATTATTGATTATACATATTATACAGCAAAGGGAGAAGCAGTTTCGCTAAGTAATAATAGTATAGCAGGGTTTCCAGATATTATGGGATTTGGAAGAATATCTTTTAGAAGTAATTCTACCTTCATATCTATTCATTCTAAGATAATGGGAGGATTTCAAACAGATAATTTTGGTAATCTACTTCGAACAGATGCAAGAATTAAAGAAGATATATCTAATTCTTTTACTGGATATTATACAGACAATACTGTAGATGCATATACAATCTTTGGCATTGATTGTCAATATGAATATAAAAATGTATCTATTGGTTTTGCTGCATTAAGACTTAAAATGCAAGCGATTAATATATTTGATACTTTATATGCATCGGGTGGTGAAGGCAAAGAATTTTTTCCTGGCCAAAGAAGAACAATCATCTTTGGTGCAGAAATAGATTTTTAATTTATTGAACACTAAAAACCAAGCATTTTAAATAAGAGGTTTCTAGCATACTTGGTAAAATTGGATGACATGGACTTTGCCCTCCTTTGTATATCAAGCTTATTTGTCTATTTATTCTTTTGGCTTCCTGTTGAACACATTCAATCAACATAGCTTCAGAAAAAAGCTGAGAGCAACTAGCGCTTACTAAAAATCCACCAGACTGTATCAGTTTTAATGCTTGACGATTTATCTCTGCATAGCCACGCTTAGCTTTAGAAAGTGTGGCTTTACTTTTTGTAAAAGCTGGGGGATCTAATATGACGATATCCCATTTATCGCCATCAACAGCAGCTTTTTTAATATAATCAAATACATCAGCTTGAATAAAAGAACATTGATTATAATTATTCAATTCTGCATTTACAATACAAGCTTCTATAGCAGATTTTGCACTATCAATGCCAACCACTTTTGATGCACCACCAAAGGCAGCATGTAAAGCAAAACCACCCTGATTAGTAAAACAATCAAGTACTGTTAAATCTTTGCTAATTTTACTTATAAATGATCTATTTAATCGTTGATCTAAAAAATATCCGGTTTTTTGTCCTTGTAATAAAGAAATCGATAATGCAATTCCATTTTCTGTTATTGAAATATGTTCTGGAATTGTACCCCAAAGAACTTCTTCATTTTTCTCTAATCCTTCTTTAACTCTTAATTGAGAATCATTCTTTGCAATTATCCCTTTTAAAGTTGGAATAATAGACTGCAAAGCTTCAACAATTTCATGTCTTTTTTTATCAATACCAGCAGATAATAATTGCAGAGCACAATAATCACCATATCTATCAATAATTAATCCCGGAAGTCCATCTGATTCCCCAAAACAAAGTCTATATACAGGTTCATTAGGAAATAATCTATCCCTTAATGCTAGAGCTTTACTTAATCTATCAATAAAGAAAGAAGTGTCAATATGTCCTTGCTTTACCCTTAATAATCTAATAGCAATTTGACTAGTAGGATGATAAAACCCAAGTCCAAGATCATAGCCATAATCTGTGTGCAGATGCACAATGACGCCAGCTTCTAATGGCTCATGGGGAATCAATTCATCTTTAAATGCCCAAGGATGACCATTCCTAATTCGATTATGAGTACCAGGCTTCAACATTAAAATTGGATATGAATCAGACATAATTTTCTACTCTTTATAACTTAAATGTTAACAAACATATGGTGTTTCTCTATAATCAGCTTAAAATCCTTAAAAACAATAGTTAATAATTGTAATTTGAAGAATGAAATCTATACTTATTTCACTATTTATATGTTTAAGTATTTGTGGATCTTTTGCTACTGTATGTGGACAAAACTCCACTGCTTTTTTATCTGTATTTCCAATGCAAGACTCTGTTATTCAGCCTAATTCTATGCGTTTTGGAACTGATAAATTAGCAAATACATTTATTTTTTCGAATGATGCTGATGCTTCTATATATGGAAAAAATGGTCTGAATTTTTTTATGAGACAACGCTATCGTGGCACAATTATGAGAACGTCCACAACAGCAGTAAGGGATGATCAAGGTTTGCATTTTGCAGCTTCTCAGAATATCAGTGAAAATCTATGCTTTACCGGACAAATCGTATGGTTTACTACAAAAGATTCTAGAAGTATAGCATTACAAAGTGCTCAAAAGTTAGGGTATTATGGCGGATTAGGATATAAACCAAATAATTATATAACTTCCGAAGCATCAATAGGTTATGAAAATAATCAACAATTGGGTGTACAAGCTGGTGGTATAAGTACATTTGGAATAGTTAAAATTCAGCCAATTCCATTAAATGAAAACTTGTTTTTGCAAGGGAATGGCTATGGAACGTATACATCAATTGATGAAAAAAGACATTCTTCGGATGCAGATTTTAGAGTTTCATGTTTTAATTATATTTCGCCTTTAAGTAATAATAAATTGTTGATTGATGTTCATTCAACATTGCTTAACCGAGACTTTTATTCACCTGTTTTGGGTTCTTTTGATTCTTTGTCTATTGAAAGAAGATTAGAACAAAGAATAATGCTAAATACTGAACTTGGATTAGATATATATGGTCCATTATCTGCAAGTATGCAACTTCAAGTAGAATCTGCGGATATTGATAGATTATACAGGCAGCCAATAGAGGGCGTACCAACAACCTCGGTAAATAGAAATCTTGAAGAATTAGTTATATCCCTTACTACTTCTTTGCATATAAATAATTTGCAAGGAAGTAAGCATCAAGCAGGACTTACGATATATTCTAGAGATGAAAATAACTCGGTTCAAAAAGTATTTGACCTGGCATTAATTGATGAGAATATGATTAGAAAACAGGAATTTTTGCGGGATAATACTACCAATAGAATACGGTTTTTTGAACAATCTACTTTTCCTATTTCTACTAATGATACAATACTATTTAATGGATCTGCTTCTTTATTACAGTATAATACTCCAAGTACAGACAATAATGATGATCGAGATGAGCAAGTACTTATAGCTAATCTAGATTGGATACATAGAATATCCCCTACTTTAACAATGTCATTATCATCAGGAATTCAAAATACTCATCTAGTATTTATTAAATCCCAAAGAAGCGCATTAAATAACTGGAATCGAATTATTCGTTTTTCACCAAGTTTACATTGGACACTTAACTCTTTTGAAATGCATCCTAAATGTGAAGTTTTGGCCAACTATACTGTATATGATTTTGAAAATCTCATTGGTGATACTAAAAGCTTTAGTTTTAGGCAGATCAGCTTTAAAGACTCTATCATTTATCGTTTACATAAAGGTTATGAAATTGAAACAAGAATTTTTGCAAGAATTTTTGATAGAGGTATGCTGTCGTGGTCTGAATTTAGTGAAACCCCAATAAACACAAGCACAGAACAGTTTATTAAAATGCTTATTTTTGTTCCTTCACTAAATGGAATCAGAACAGGAATTGGTTTACGTTATTATACGTTATTTCAAAAAAATGTAATGATGGATCCATTAGGACAAAATGCTTTACAGCCTAATGTGTTAACTACATCAATAGGACCAGAAATGAGTATACAAGCTCAGTTCTCAAATGGAAATTCATTACAATTTCAAGGCTGGTATGAATGGCAATATTCTAATGAAAGACTGTTTAGAACCTTGCCAAATATCTTATTACAAGCAAGCATTCACTTTTAAATATAGGCATTTATTATGCAAGCAATTCGTGGTACAAAAGACATCATTTCTCCAGAAATATATACTTGGCAATATATAGAACATATCATCAGCATACTTACACAACAATTTGGATATTCCGAGATAAGAACTCCCATTTTTGAAAGTATCGATGTTTTTAAAAGAACAATTGGAGAAAACACCGATGTTGTTGGAAAAGAAATGTATTCTTTTCCAGATAAAGGTGGCGATATTCTTACATTAAGGCCTGAAGCAACTGCATCAGTTGTCCGTGCAGCTGTTCAGCATAATATCACTGCACAGCAACAATTATCAAGAGTATGGTATAATGGTCCATTTTTTCGTTATGAAAGACCTCAAAAGGGTCGTCAAAGACAGTTTCATCAATTTGGTGCTGAATTATTATGTGCTGCTTCGCCTGAAGCTGATATTGAAATTATTTCTTTAGCCTATACATTTTTACAAAAGCTAGGAATTTCTAGCAGTGTACTTTCTATAAAT
>JALRHN010000049.1 GCA_023259575.1 Candidatus Kapaibacterium sp.
AATTTCGGATAAATGGACAAATTATAAAGATCATATTAATTTAGTAAACCCTGCAAACAAGCGTAATCTTGATGTTATTATAGTGGGAACTGGATTAGCTGGTGGCTCTGCTGCTGCAACTTTAGCAGAGTTAGGCTATAATGTTAAAGCGTTTTGTTTTCAAGATTCACCTCGTCGTGCACACTCAATTGCCGCTCAAGGTGGTATTAATGCTGCAAAGAACTATCAAGGAGACGGGGATTCAATTTTTCGATTATTTTATGATACAGTAAAAGGAGGAGATTATCGAGCTCGCGAAGCAAATGTTTATCGTTTGGCAGAAGTTTCAACTAATATTATCGATCAATGTGTAGCTCAAGGGGTTCCTTTTGCACGTGAATATGGCGGTTTATTAGATAATCGTTCATTTGGAGGAACATTAGTTTCTAGAACATTTTATGCAAAAGGACAAACTGGCCAGCAATTATTGCTTGGTGCATATTCAGCTCTTTCAAGGCAAATCGGTGCCGGAACGGTAACAATGCATACACGTTCTGAAATGATGGAATTAGTTGTTGTTGATGGCCATGCTAAAGGAATTGTAACCAGAGATTTAGTTTCTGGTAAAATTGAATCATGGGCTGGAGATGCAGTCATTCTAGCTACTGGTGGATATTCGAATGTATTTTATCTATCAACCAATGCAATGGCTTGCAATGTAACGTCAATATGGAGAGCACATAAAAAAGGTGCGGGTTTAGCTAATCCATGCTTTACTCAAATACATCCAACTTCTATTCCTCAACATGGTGAATATCAATCTAAATTAACATTGATGAGTGAATCACTTCGAAATGATGGGCGTGTTTGGGTACCTAAATCTGCAACTGAAAATAGGGCTCCACATGAGATTCCAGAACAAGATAGAGATTATTATCTAGAAAGAAAATATCCTTCTTTTGGCAATTTATCTCCAAGAGATATTGCTTCTAGAGCTGCCAAGGAAGTTTGTGATGAAGGACGCGGCGTTGGGCCTGGTGGTCGAGGTGTATATCTTGATTTTTCTGCAGCAATACATCGTTTGGGCGAAAAAACCATTGCAGAACGCTATGGCAACTTATTCGAAATGTATGAAAGAATCACTGGAGAAAATCCTTATAAAGTTCCAATGCGTATATATCCGGCCCCACATTATACAATGGGTGGTTTATGGGTAGATTATAATTTGATGAGCACAATTCCTGGATTACATGTATTAGGTGAAGCTAATTTTTCTGATCATGGAGCAAACAGATTAGGCGCAAGTGCCCTTATGCAAGGATTAGCAGATGGATATTTTGTGATACCAAATACCATAGGACATTATCTTGCAACAGACACTGGTAATAAAGTAGGAACAGATCATCCAGAATTTAAAAAAGCTGAAGCTGAAGTTCAAGCCCGGTTACATACGTTTTTATCTATAAAAGGAAAAAGAACTACAACATCTTTTCATAGAGAATTAGGAATGTTAATGTGGAATAATTGTGGCATGGCTAGAAGCGAGGCTAGTCTTCAAGAAGCATTAAGCCGTATACCAGAAATCAGAGAAGAATTTTGGAACAATTTGAATGTATTAGGTTCTGGCTTAGAAATGAATATAGCTTTGGAACAAGCTGGAAGAGTTGCAGATTTCTTAGAATTTGCAGAATTAATGTGTTGGGATGCTCTTGAAAGAGATGAATCTTGTGGTGGACATTTCCGAACAGAACATCAAACCGAAGATGGAGAAGCAAAAAGAAATGATAAAGATTTTTGTCATTCAGCAGTATGGGAATATACAGGCACAAATAGCAAACCTATTAGACACAAAGAAGAATTAACATTTGAGAATATTCAGCTTGCTACAAGGAGCTATAAATAATGAAATTACAACTTAAAGTATGGCGTCAGCAAAATACAAATACAGAAGGTACTTTTGCTGATTATACACTCAATGAAGTAAGCCCTGATATGTCATTTTTGGAAATGCTTGATGTATTAAATGAGCAATTATTAGCCAAAGGACAAGATCCAGTAGCATTTGATCATGATTGTCGCGAAGGTATTTGTGGGTCTTGTTCTATGATGATAAATGGCAAACCTCATGGCCCAGAAAATATGACAACTACATGTCAATTACATATGCGTAAATTTAATGATGGTGATAATATTGTCATTGAACCTTGGAGAGCAAGTGCATTCCCTGTAATCAAAGATTTAACTGTTAATAGAAGCGCATTTGATAGAATTATTCAAGCAGGTGGTTTTATATCAGTTAATACTGGTAATGCTCAAGATGGGAATACTCTTCCTATTCCAAAACCAGATGCCGATTCTGCAATGGATGCTGCAGCATGTATTGGCTGTGGAGCATGTGTAGCAGCATGTAAGAATGCTTCTGCTATGTTATTTACTGCTGCTAAAGTTGCTCATTTGGGATATTTACCTCAAGGACAACCAGAACGTCATAAAAGAGTTTTAAGAATGGTACAACAAATGGATAGTGAAGGTTTTGGTAACTGTACAAATACTTTAGATTGCGAAGCTGCATGCCCTAAAGGAATTAGTGCTGATAATATCGCTAAACTAAATCGAGATTTCTTGAAAGCTAAATTAAAAGGCATAAATGCCTAAATGAAAAAGGGATATCATGTGATATCCCTTTTTTTATTTGCCTAATAATTGAAGTTTCAAATCTTTATCTGCGGGATTATCACATAACCAAATGCCGAATAATGCTTTTTTAAAGTCTAGTCCAGGTATAATAGCAGATAATTTTCCATTTCTTATAATAGATAAACCTTTGGATGGTTCATACTGAAATACATATTTATCCCCTTTCTTTATCTCATCCTTAAATATCTGTTTGAATTGATTAATCCTAGTTTGTAAAGATGAAAGTGAATTATTTGTTGATTTAATAAATCCTTCATCTACGGCATCAGACATCTTTTGAGAAGTAATCAATCCGCTAACAATTGTTAACTCCATAACCATAATATCATTTGCCGCTATAATCTCAGAGGCATTTTGAGTTTTAGTTTTTACAAACAAAGCCCCAACATACATATCCATCCAGAATTTTTCTCTGGTTCCAGCGCCATTTAATGTTAGTTGTTGATCAGCAACTTTAATAGAACCAGGAATTTTTATTCCACCAATTTCTTGGTCTGCCTTCATCGAAGTCAAACATACAAAAATGAATAACAATAGGTATTTCATAGGACACACTTCATAAAATTATAAATAAGACATTATATCTTTATTGTTCTATGCTGAAATCTTTCTTATGTCTAGCAATTGAAATAAAAAATCCAGCAACCATAGCAATAACGCCAAACCAAACAAGATTTATCAAAGGTTTTATAGATACTTCAACAGTAAAAACTTCTTTTTTCTTGGGTATAGGCTTGGAAGTATCTTCAAAACTAAATGCAGCTTCTGATTGAGCTAAACTTTTTTTGTTAGGAATCAGTTTAGCAAAAGATATTTTTTGAAATGTACCAGGTAATATTAATGGTTCGGGTATAGTTTCCATCGTTTGCATATTCAAAGATGCACGCAATGAAATGTCTGCACTGTCTTTAGGTGAATAGATACGAACAATTGCTGCAGGATGAATCATTCCATCAGCAGATGGTCCTGATCTCATGGCAGACATATCGAAAGCAATAAAGCGTAATGATCTAGTAGAATCTGTAGGAAATACAATTTTTTGATCCTTTTGTAGGGTAATAATTGGAATTCCGCCTTCTTCATCAGTTGATTTTGGAGATATATATAAGTCTCTGCCTAAGCTCCAGGCAATACCTGGTTCTAGAAAGGCAGACATTCTTTTATTGAAATCACTCCAAAATAGTATTGGAGCTACATGAGATACTTGGCCATCTTTCTCTACTTTGATATGAAATTTATACTTTTCTCTGTCTGTAAATTCTTTTTCAATTTGTTCACGCCCTTCAAAAGTAAGAGTATACCCCAAAACTTGTGTTGGAACTCCAACAACTAATCGAGCATGTTCTAAAATCGAATATCTAGATGTCCATACAATGCCTATTAACAATAATGCTATTCCAACATGAGAGATATATGCACCAGCTGATGAGAACTTAGCTTTCATTACTTTTAATGCTAATTCAGCATTAATCATCATAGAAAACCAAGCTGAAAAAGTTAATAGTATATACAGAGGATCTCTAACACCAAGTATCCAAGATACAATTGTACCACATAAAGCTAAAGATCCAGAAAATACTGTAGATTTTTTTACATGTAATAATGACTGCCCTTTCCATCTTGCTAATAAAGACAAAGCATTAATGCACATAACAAGAATAACTAATGGCAAATGAGTTGTATTATAAAAATCTGGGTCTATTGCTATTTTAGGTTGTTGTAATATCTCTGCAAAAAGAGGCCAGCTTGTACCTATAAAGACAATAATGGCGCTACCTAATAATAATGCAGATCCAATTGATATCATAAATTCTCGGCTACTCAAAGCAAAGTCAGCTTTATCTGCTTTTAAATCATTTCTTCTCCATAGTATTAAGCCTATAGCTATCAAAAAGAAAGTACTCATAAATACAATAAGTAGGATATATGCGAACATTCCTGGGTCTACAAATGAATGAACGGATGTATCACCAAGCACTCCACTTCTTGTAAGAAAAGTTGAATACAGTACTAGTATAAATGCTAAAGCAGATAAAATGATATTTGTTTTAACCAATCCACCAGTTTTTCTTTGAATTAGCATTGTATGAACTAAAGCTGCAGAAACAAGCCATGGTATTAGTGATGAATTTTCTACAGGATCCCATGCCCAAAAGCCTCCCCAACCAAGCGTTTCATAAGCCCAAAAGCCCCCTAGCATAATACCAAAACCTAGAATTGCAGTTGCATAAAGTGTCCAAGGTAATGCAATTTTTATCCAGTCCTGATATTCTTTTTTTATTAAAGCAGCCATTGCGAAAGCAAATGGGACGCTCATTGCGGCAAAACCAGTAAATAATATTGGAGGATGAATGGTAATCCATACATTATGTAATAATGGATTTAATCCTTTACCATTTTCTGGCTTGAAGCCCTCTGCAATACCATCTTTAGCAAATGTTTCCCATACATATGAGAATGGATTTTTTACAACCAATAATAAAAGGAGGAAAACACAAATCAAGGAATAAAATACCATAATCTGGGATTCCCAATTCCTTTTTATTACGAATGGTAAAAGGATGACGCCGATCAAAGAAACCCATAAAGTCCATAACATGAAGCTGCCTTCTTGTCCAGCATATGATGCAGCAAATAAATACCAAGCCTGCAATTCTTTTGAAGAATAATTCCATACATAATGATATTCAAACTGATGAGTAAACACAGTATACACTATCATTAAGAAAGCAAGAAAAATCCCTGCAGACATAGTACGATATACTGTTCTAGCAAGAGATGCTGCATATACATTGCCATATAAAGCTAAAGCATATAAACCAGTACTTACGATAGCAAGAGCAAAAAGGATATGGATTAAAAGTTGTCCAATCATATTATTAAGGCTTTGGATTTGTCAATGGAGAATCAAGCAATGGAGGTTTTGCTTGGGATTTTTGTTTTTTCTGAACTTCTATAGTTTTTACAAATAAGTCTGGAGAACTTGCTGAAACAGGAACACCACCAGATTCAGCACCACATACTCCATTAAAAATACCTATAGCATTACTTGCAGCTATAATATTATTAAAGGTTGTTAATGGTGTACCTATTAAATCAACACCACGAACTAATTCATCTGGCCTGCCATCTTGATAGATTTTATAAACAACCAAAGGTTGAACATTAAAAGCATTAGGAATTGTTCTTGCAGTAAAAGTAAATCCGCCAGAGATTTCTACAAAATAGAGACCATAATCTTTATTTTGTTTTTTGCATTCTTGACGTAAAAGCGTTTTCAATGAATCGAAAGACACTGTTTCTGACGCATTAACTAAGAGATTTGATTGTCTTGACACAGGACGCAATCCAGCTTGACGTCTGCCATGACCATTTGAAACAGCAAAATTTTCAATTGGAGATCTGCTCATCAAGAAATTCTGAAAAAGACCATTTTTAACTGCTATTACTTTTTGAGCTTTTACACCTTCATCGTCATATTTATAATATCCTACTATATCGTGTCCTTGCAAAGACTTCATTCCAGGATCAAATACGACATCAATAAAATCTGGCAATATCTTTTTTTGTAAAAATGATTTAAATGTTTGGGATGAATTTGGATCTTTTTGGCGATGACCTTCTACTCTATGCCCAAAAATCTCATGAAAAAACACTCCAGCTGCTGGCCCAGACAATATGGCTGGTCCGGAATATGTTTCAGCTAATGGAGCTTCCCTTAGTTTCCCTAAAGTACTAATCATAGAAAGAATATCTTTTTGAACAGTCTCACTTTGCGGAAGTCCTTCTGGAGCAAATGCAAAATAACTTGAGAATAAAGGCAATGTCATTCCATCATCAGATTTAGTTGAAGCAGAGGCAAACATTCGCACATTTGGCTCACTCTGTTGTAATTGAGTTCCTTCACTATTAACAAAATACTTTGTAATAATATCTGCTTGAAAATAAACATCACCAGTATAGATTTTAGGATCTGCTAAAAATAGAGCGGATAAAGACTTAACTTTTTCTCTCCAAGCATTTGTATCTAAGGAAAAAGTTGCTGCTTCTTCAATAAATACTTCAGGTTTTTGGACAGAAAAATCTGCTGAGGAATCTTCTTCTTTAACTTTTACGGCTTTATTTGTAAGCACTTTACCATATCGCTCAACAGCTTTTTTATATAGTTTATCGGTGGCTGCCCAAATAATTGAAGATATTGCTTGTTCATTTTCTGAAAATGGTAATTCTACTCCCCTACCACCACTACCAAATTCAAAACGTGAACCTCTTAATGTATGTGTATTGTCTAAAATATAATCACCCACTCTAATATCAATATCCAATACACGGCTATTAATTGACTCTTCGGATTTCAATTTGCCAAAAGAAGCTGTCATCCTTACTGTTTTTGTTTCAGTAACTGCATATGATAGAAAATATGGTGGATTTGTTTGACTTTTCAGACCTTCCATCGTTCTTTTCATTTCAGATTTTAGTGCTTTCATGATTACTGTTTCTGAGGCAGGCACATATACAATGTTACAAAAGAAACAACAAATCAAACTATAAAGCGATACTCTACTAAGCATATATGGTATTCCAATCATTAAAATGTGCTATCAATATCTTTAACAGTAACCTGAATATCATTAGGTGCTTTTACTGTTCCTTCTATAAGTTGAATTCTGGATTCGCTAGTTCCTATAGAAATTAATTTATCTAAAAGTGCTTTTATTCTTAATTGTCCAAAAGAAAGCTGTGTTTCAGGTTGAACATTTTTTCCTTTCTTTTTAGAAGGTTTAGCTTTTTTTGCTTTTGTAATGTTTGAAACTGTAATGCTAATGTTAAGGCTTCGCATTTTCTTTAGCATTTGAGTAATCTTTTCAAAAAATGGACTCTCTATCAAGTCAGCTTTGTCATTGGCAAAAACGTGGTATTCACCAAGATTTTCACCTTTTTTAATAACTCTTACTGTAAAAGTTTTTTGTAATTCTTGATATGAAGTAACTGATGGAGTTGTAAAATTCATATCTGATTGCAAAATATCGCTACGATCAAATAATGTTGAATAGGTTTTTCCTGGTTTAAGAACAAATGTAAAATCACCAGAATTTTGTGATTTAGTTTTTCCGGCTGAGCTTTCGCCATCTTTAAATTGAATAGTAACACCCTGTAATGCATTTCCTGCTTCATCTACAATTTTCCCCTTTAATAGTATTGTTACATTTTGTGCATTCAAAGAATTCACTAAAACAATACTTAAACCTAATACCCATAAGAACAATATATTTCTTCTTCCTAGGATTTTACTTACATTCATCATACACAAATACTCCAAACCCATTAATTATATAATTTATTTTAACAAAGATACGATTTCTCTTTCTACAGTTTGTCCTTTGTCTTTTGCATACCAAAGATGCATTGCTTCATATATCTTTGATTTCTCTAGATTATCATGCTTTAAAGCATCAAATACTGTTTGTGCTTCTACTGGCCTTGGGCCCCATGTAAAAAGTTCCTTCCCATTACTATCAATTGCAATCAATTTTGGAATACCCATAGAACCATTCGTTTTATATAATTCTAGTAGTTCTGGATAGAGATCTCTAGAACATATTCTAAACTTGATACAATCGGATCTATATTCTGCTAATGCAGCAAGTATTGGTAAAGATTGCGAGGAATCTCCACACCATGCCTCAGTTATGATTATCCATCGTTGTTTTGTAGTTAATCCAGACAAAACACTTTTAGCATAATCAGATATCGTATATATTTTTTCTACTCTTTTGCTTCTAGCCCAGTTTAATATATAATAATTATGCATTTCTTTTTCAGATGCTACTATGTCTGATTCTGATCGCATAACTATGGCTTCAAATGTCGATTTGTATTCTTGATAAGAAATAGATTTTTCCCAATAGTCAATTGCTGGTGATAAAGTTGTATTCATATGTTTTACATTTATAAAGTAAGAGTTAAGTATTCGCCCGAACGTGGATACTGTAAACTTGTTGTATTGTGTAGTGTTTTTATTCGTATTTGAAATATTTGCAATGTATCTGGTAATGAAAAATAAATATGATGCATTCCGCTGCCACATAATTGTGGAATAAATCCATCAAATTGAAGATAATTATCTTTCCATATAGCCGTAAGTATTTTATGTTGATCCGTAAGAATATAGATTTCTATTGAGTCATTCTTACCAAGACAATCCTTAGCATGAACATTGATAGTATATAATTGAGATTTTGGATGAAAGCAAATGTGTAAAGAAGAGAGAATTTCTGAAACAGAATGAATAGCAGAACCTGAATATTCTTTTTCGAACACTGTAAGAATTATATTTTTTGAAGACAATTCAGCATGTGGAAATTCAATATTGTCTGAAATAGGCAGCAGCACTTCATCTGGGATATTGTGTCCTATTAAGAGATATATTTGTTCAATATTCCACCTAAAAAGCTCATCAAATTCTGATTGATTTGCAGAAATATGATCGTCTCCATACCACCAGAACCAATCAGAACCCTCAGAAATGAGAAGATGATTATATGCTTTTTGCCATTCAGGACTTTTTTGATCTAATCCACAATCGAATAATCTTTCTCTAGCTTTCGCTATCATTTCCCATGCAGCATTATCTTGAGGATGCCCAATCCAAATGCTAAAATTTCCATGTATCCAAGATCCAGCTTTGATAGTAGATAGCGGTTCTAAGAACTCAGAACCTTGAATACCTTCACTCATTGTAATAGTAAGTAGTTCTGGATTGGAGATCAGGGCATGGAACATCGATTGTAAAAAAGGCAGACCATTATTCTGATAATATTCCCAGCAATTTTCTCCGTCTAAAATAATTGGAACTACTGCATATTGTAAAGATTGTTCGCCATAATGTTGAATAAGATCTAATCGTATTTTTTGTAATCTATTAATAAAATCATCTGTAGCTTTTTGGGTATCCCATGAAGAATATTCAAATCCGATGGCATCAGACAAAGCATGATCGCGAAAATAACATACAAGTTTTCCGATTTTTCTAGGAAAATACTTATCTAATTGATGATGATTTCCAGGGGATTGAAACAATATCTTTTCATCCGTTGCTATCCACTTTATATTATTTTGTTCGAATAATGATAATGATTCATTACTAATCGATCCCTCTGATGGCCACATTCCATTTGGCACAATGGATAATCGATCTTTGCAATAAGCTAATGCCCTTTCAATATGCACTTGGGCATCTTTAACTGATTGTGGAGCATATCCAGGTAATTGTATATGTGGCAGATTCTCTAAAGCTGAATGAGAATCAATCAATAGTGGAATAATAGGATGATAAAATGGAGTGACTGATAATTCTAATCTGTTCTCACTTACAGCTTTCTGCATTAAAGGTATAATCAACCTAATTATGTGTTTATGATATTCTAAAACTGAAACTTTATCTGCTTCGGAAAAATGAGCTTTTTTGAATAAAGACTGTAATTCTGAATTATTCGATTTAAATAGTTCTCCAATCCATGTAAGATTATACCATGTTTGTATATCTAACCAATCTTGCGAAGAAAATGAATCTACAGCTTCTTGTTGATTATGTACAGCATAAGAATAAAGCTCATGATATCTAGTATATGGCGCAATCATAGTAGTATAATTACACAAAAAAAACAGACGAAGAATTTCTGTTTTCTGGAATCTACTTAATTCATTAGCATTGATGAGAGTTAGTTCCTGAATTGTATCAGTTATTCCATATCGGATATATTCATCCAATTGAACTAATAATGAAGGAACAATATTAATTGTTTGTTTTAAAGAAGGAAATTGTTCTGCTAAAGCGGGTAAATCCCAATAGTCTTTTGCTGCATGTAATCGTACCCACGGAAGAATAAAATGATTGCCTTTTCGATAATATGGTTGATGCTGATGCCAAAGCAAAGCAATCCTTAAAGGCAGAATCATAAAATTTACACTTCCTGTTCTTTAGATTTTGGAAATAGTAAAGACAATACAACAGAAAGTATAAGAATACTTAAGACAACTAATAATGCCCAATGAATTGGAATAGTATAAAAACCACCAATTAACATTTTGACACCAATAAAGCTTAATATGAAAGCAAGTCCATAATTAAGATAATGGAATAATCCCACCACACCAGCCAAGGCAAAATATAATGATCGTAAACCAAGAATAGCAAATATATTTGAAGTATAAACGATGAATGGGTCTGGAGAGACAGCTAGTACAGCTGGTATCGAATCTAAAGCAAATATTAAATCGGTTGTTTCAACTAAAATAAGCACCATAAATAATGGAGTTGCGAAGCTATGTCCCATCCTTCTTAAGAAAAATTTGTCTTCATGATAATATTTAGATACACCTATATATTTTCTTACAAATTTCAATGCAATATTCTTTTCTGGATTATACTCTGCATCTTCATCGGTAAAAAAGAGTTTAAATCCGGTATAAACTAAAAATGCACCGAGGATATAGATAATAAAGTGAAACTTAGCAATGATTGTTACTCCGGCAATAATAAATATTGCTCTCATTGCTAAAGCACCCAAAACGCCCCAAAACAGTACTTTATGTTGATATTTTTGTGGTACCCGAAAGTAATTGAAAATCGTTAAGAAAATAAAGAGATTATCGACACTTAATGATTTTTCAATTATATATGCTGTAGCAAATTCCGTGGCAGCAATTGGTGATTTAAAATAAGCAATACCTATTGCAAATAATGCAGACAAAGATATCCACAAAGCGCTCCATCCCAAAGCTTCTTTAACAGAAATTGCATGAGCTCTTTTATGAAAGATACCAATATCAATTGCTAGCATCAAAAGAATAAATACGTGAAAACTTATCCACAAGAATGTATCATTTACCATATAAGAAATCTGCTAAATCGGAATAAACAGCAATAATTGCAGTGTTGTAGTGAGCTAAAGATATGTTATTTGGTAAGGCCACTGACCTTTCCATCTAAAATATTAAGTAATGCTTGTGCAAAATAATCAATTTCAGATTCTGCAATGTAAATATTGGGAGTAATTCTTAAACCATCAATATTTGCATATTTTAATGGCGTAGTAATGATACGATGATTATTCATCAGATATTCACCAATTTTCTCGTGATTAAAACCCTTGAACATCACTACTATGATGCCACACCATTGTTGATCATCATCTATATTAACAGAAAAAGATACTCTTTTATCTTGCTTAATTTTATCAATCCATCTTTTATTCAAGAATCTTAGTCTTTCTGCTTTTCTTTCTACAGTAATTCTTTCATTAAATGCTAGTGCATCACTAATTGCATTGTGTAAAGCAGATTGATGTGTTCCAATTTCCTCAAATTTCTTAATAGAATCATCCATTTCTTTCGGTGCAGCCATAAGAGGCCAAATGGAAGATATCTTCTCTTTTTTCACATATAACATACCTGTACCAATTGGTGCATAAAGCCATTTGTGAAGTGAAGTCCCAAAATAATCACATTGTAAATCTTTTTGTTGGAACGGTATATGGGCAAAGGAATGCGCACCATCAACAATACATTCTATAGAATATTTCTTTGCCATTTCACAAATTGCTTTGACAGGCATGATTTGTCCAGTGCAAAATGGAATATGAGAAACATGAATCACTTTTGTTTTTTTTGTTATAGCTTTTTCTAAAGCATCAACTGCATCCATTGGATGTATTAAAGGCATAGGTATTTCAATTTTTTTTAAAATAATCTTATCCCTTCTTTCCCTTTGTTCCCAAGCAGTAATCATCCTGGGATAATCATAGATGGTAGTTAATACTTCATCACCAGCCGATAAATTCATTCCTAATTGAATATTCTGTAAACTTTCACTGGCATTTCTGGTAATAGCAATCTCAGAAACTTGTGTTCCAAACATTTCTGCTAAACCTTCACGCACCCTTTCTATACCAGGTTCTAATTGTTG
>JALRHN010000004.1 GCA_023259575.1 Candidatus Kapaibacterium sp.
GTATCTACTTTAGATGAGAGAACGCATAAAGATCCAAAATTGATTTCAGGTTGAGGTGACACAATTTGCTTAGCATTTTTTAAAGTGTAAACTCCTTCTCCTACTACCCATCCTTCGGTATCTGAAAACATTCTAATATCATCTAAACTGCCAGATGTGCCGCAATTTCTTTTTTCCCAATTTTTTCCAGCATCACTTGTATAATATACACCTTGATTGGTGCCACAAGCCCAACCTGTAGTGGGTGATGTTAAATATGTTCCAAACATAGATGCAGGAGTAGAATAACGATTCCAACTATTACCTAAATCAGTTGTAAAACACATGCCCCCACCGGCACCCCCACCAGCACATGTGGTTCCAGAAACAGGCACAAGAAATGAATTATCTAGCCAAGCAAGCTCTTCTTGCCATGCATTTACGGTATTGGATTGAGAAAATAAGGCCCAGGTTGTACCTTTGTCAATAGTTCTCCAAATATGTCCGCTTCCGGAAGCATAGCCAGTATCTTTACCAGGCTCAAGAATTAAATCACATAAACCTATATTAGGAGCATTTGCTGTGAATACCGTCCAAGAAATTCCACCATTTGTTGTCTTAAAAAATTGCTGGGCCATGCCACAACCACCACCAATAACAAAGCCTGTATCAATTGTTGGAAAATAACAGCCCCATAAATTATTGGCAGCTGCTGGAGTAATTTCCGCCCATGTTGCGCCACCATCTTGAGATTTCCAAATTCCTTGAGTACCAGATGCATAACCTATAGAAGCACTAGGAAAATGGATGCTTTCCAGCATAGGATTTCTTCCTGGATCTACATTGTAGCCTGTCCAGTTTGCTCCACCATCAATAGTTTTAATTACTTTTCCATTATAACCACATATCCATCCTAATTGTTTGTTGCTAGGCATAAAGAAAATATCTAGCCAATAATTATTAGAAAAACCAGCAGGTATATTAACTTTTTCCCAGTATTGGGACTGTGCATTGCTATTGAAATAGTTGCAAAAAATTATGCTGATGATAAAGACTATATATAGATGTTTTTTTATCATATTTCAATCATTTTATGTTTTGCTAAAGATTGATACTGTAACTTGACTCTAGAAATGATAATTGCACAAAGCACTTCGATCCCTGTGATAAGGGCCATTGCACCTGAAATAGAGCCATTCATCCAAATAGCTAAAAAATAGCCCGCTATTGCAGCAATTACACCAAACAAAGAAGCAAGTAGTAATACATGAGATAATCTTGAACTTAATAATAAAGCTGCACTTGGTGGAGCTGTAAATAGAGCTACAACAATAATAGCCCCAACTGCATCAAAAGCTGCAACTGTAATTAAAGAAACACATCCCATAAGAATATAATGCCAAAGAGTGGTATTTATTCCAATAGATTGAGCATGTTCGGGATCAAAAGTTGAAATTGTTAATTCTTTAAATGCTATAAAAATAATGAAGATAGTAAGTAATAATACACTACCCATAGAAATCAAAGCTTGTGGAATAAGAATATTGCCAATTGAAAGTAAATCCAATGGAACATAGGCTATTTCCCCATACAGCACGCAATCGGGATCTATGTCTATATTACCACCCATAGTAGAGATTAAGATTATTCCCAAGGCAAAAAGCCAAGTAAACGTTACGCCGATAGAAGCATCTGATTGGACACGACCCCTTTTATGTAGATATTCAATCAGAAATGAACTTAATAATCCAACACTTCCAGCACCAATTAGTACTGGAAAACCAGTTCTTGATCCAGTAAGAAGGAATGCGGAAACTATTCCAGGTAAAACAGCATGAGAAATTGCATCGCTAAGCATAGACATTTTACGAAGCACTAAAAAAGTGCCTGCCAATGCACAAGCAATAGCGGTAATTGATCCAGTTAATATGATCCAAAAAGCGTCCATGCTGCAAAATAGGTAAAATTAAGATAGGTAAAAGCCTGAATTCATAATAACTATTAGAGTGTATTCATATCCGAATTACTCCATAAAATATCCTAATTCTTCTAATCTTTTCTTTAACTTAAAAACATCACTTTTAGCAATAATTATTCTGAAACCTTCTGCTCTTTTAACAAGAGATTTTAATATTGAATCTTGAGCAAAAAGCTCTGCAAGTTCACCTTGATTTTTCAACTTAAAAACAATATCTAAGGGTTCTGGTATTAATGGATTTGCTTTTTCTAATAATTGCTGAAAAAATTGAGTAAAATGATCGGGTAAATCTTGATGTATGATTTGTTTGAACTGTACTATTTTTCTTTCGATATCACTTACAGAATGACATCCCTTTAAAAAGGCTGCAGAATTTAAAGAAAATATATGTGTTCCCATTGATGATGCAAATGGAGATAATGCTATGCTTCGATGTGAAGAATCACCTTTAATTGTAATAATAAGTCTATTGTTATCAAGTAGATAAGAATTATCTTGACTGCTTTTCTTTTTTGTGGCAATATGCTTTTTCTTTCCAATAATATATTCACCCATTTCAGTTAGGCGCACATACATAATTCCATCTGCAGGAGTAAGATATCTAGTATTTTTTAATTGATATTGATAATGAGAAGGTTTTTGTAATAGAATATCTATAATACCAAGACTTGCTAGAATAGCTAAAACACCTTTAAATAGAGAAGGATGAACAGCTTCTCTGATTACAATTGGGTCTAAAATTGGTTTTTCAAGTGATGATAATTCTAAAAATGCACCATCATCAGGAATAGGCTCTGAAGTATAAAATGGTGGCACATGTCCATGCATAAATGATCTAATAATCATAGAATCAACTTGAATCCATGTATTAGACTGTATTAATTGCAATGTATGTGTTATTGAGTTCATAAATTCTACACTATTATTTGGATGATTATCATCATGTAAAAAGTGCAGAAGAAACTCTTTAATAGGAAGATTTCCACTTATTAATTCATTATAGCAATATTGTATTGCTTCAAAACCTGAAGGTATATCGGTTTTATTATGTTCAAAAACATGAATTATAAGCCATGATACATATTGGAATGAAAAAGTATCATATTCAGCAATATGAGGGTAAAATTCTGGTAGATCGTAAAGGTTTATTATAGACTTTGCTTTTTTCCTTAGCAATGCACCTGGTTTATGTATTTCCTCCACGCTAATTTCATGAAGAACAGATGCACATAGCTCAGTAAATACTTCGGAAGTTCTTTCATTATTTCGATATGAATAAAATGTACTTGCAAGAAATTCATCAGAATGATTAGTAGTTTCAAAAATAGAAGGTTCAGGGGCATCAATACATCTTTTTAAGGCCTTTGTCATTAAAGGAGGAAGATAAAACCATACATTTAAAAAACGTGGAGTTTGAATCTTTTGAATTTTTCTATTTATTGGAGGATGAAATTCCTGAATTGCCAAAAGAGAATATTCTGGTCTGGCAATTGCCTGTGATGGAAGTACAGAATCCTCAGAAAATTGCAAAGTAGTAATATCTTCAACCCTTTTGATGTCTGGATTTGCTGCAGGCACTGCACCAGTCCACACTACATTTTGCATCAGATCTAGAACATGTTGAGGAATAAACTTGATAAAATCTTTTAACAGTTTTGGTTCAATAATAAGATGGGTTAAAATCATTGCAATCTCATCTTTTGATGGATATATATTTGATTTTGCCATATGTAAAAACTGCTGTAAAGCTTTATTAGAAGCTCTAATGATTATCTGTCCTCTTAGATATTCATTATAAATAAGATTTAACTCCCCAATACTGTAGTGTTCAACAATTTCCGCTGATAGAGCTAAAAACTCTTCTTTTTGTGTTTGCTTAGATTTCATAATCTGACTCCTTACCCAAAATATATTCGATATCATCTTCGGTTAACGATTTTAATGATGCAGAATCTGTAGAAATTATTGCATCAAAAAGTTCTTTCTTTTTTTCTTGAAGGCGTAATATTTTTTCTTCAATTGTTCCCCGTGCAATAAGCTTATAGCTAAGAACTGTATTATGTTGTCCTATTCTATGAGATCTATCAACTGCTTGATTTTCAGCTGCAATATTCCACCAAGGATCATACATAAAGATAGTATCAGCAGCTGTTAAATTTAAGCCTAATCCACCAGTTTTTAATGTCATAATAAATACCTTTATATCAGGATCTGTCTGAAATAAATGCACTATATCTTGTCTATTAGTAGAAGCCCCCGTCATTGATACATGCCCTATATTAGCCGATAGTAAATCCTGAGTGATGCACTCTACGGCACCAAGATAATTAGTAAAAATCAACACTTTATGTCCATTTGATACAGCATCTTGTACTTGTTCAATAAGAATTTCTCTTTTTGGAGAAATTATTTTCCCTTCTGTTTTTACTTCTGGTGAAGAAGCAATTTGTCTTAAATCGCTAAGTGCTTGCAATATATGAAATTGAGACTTTTCAATCCCTTCGTTAACAATTTCTTCTCTTATAGTTTGATAATAGAAATTTCTTCTTTGTTCATAATAAGTAGCTTGTTCTGGTGACATTTCAACAAATAGAGTTTGTTCTATTTTGTCTGGCAATTCTTTAGCTACTTCTTTTTTTAATCTTCGTAGAATAAATGGGAATATTTTTCTTCTTAATTCTGCGGCGGCATCTTTGCTATTTTCTTTTTGAATTGGAATTGCATATAACCTAGAAAATTCTTCTGATGAACCAAACATTGCAGGATTTAAAAATCTAAAAAGAGAATATAATTCACCAATATTATTTTCTATGGGTGTACCACTTAAAGCAAGCCTAAATTTTCCGTGTAATAGCATTGCTGCTTTTGCTGTTCTTGAATTAAGGTTTTTGATATTTTGTGATTCATCAAGAATTATGGCATGAAATTCTTTTTCTTTGATGTGCTGAATATCATGTCTTAATACTGAATAAGTTGTAAGAATTACTTCTGCTTTGTCGGCTAATTCTAAATCTCTGTATTGTCCATAATAGGTATAATATTTAATGTTAGGAGCAAATTTTTGTAATTCTTGTTCCCAATTAAACAATAAGCTTTTTGGCATTACAATTAATGTGCTTTTTTGTGCTTCGGGATATATCGAGGCTAATAATGCAATTGTTTGCAGTGTTTTTCCAAGCCCCATATCATCTGCCAAACAGCCTCCTAAATTATGTTCATGTAAATATCTAAGCCATTTATATCCCAGTATTTGATATGGCCTTAACTCTGCATTAAGCGAAGGTACTTTATATTTTGCTTTATGATATGTAGTAAAGCCCCTAAAAATAGATTTTGCATAAGGAAAAGATTTTTCTGCTGCATTTTCTTCTAATAAATCTTCGATGATTGGTAAATCAAAAAATGTGACTTTTACTTTCTTTTTATGTTTAAAAAATATCCTTTCCAATTTACGCATATAGTCGAAATTGGGTATTGCTTGAGTGCCATTGGAAAGTTGCACATAACCATGTTGTTTATAAAAAGTGAGAGCATCAAATAAAGTAAAATGCTCTTCATCAATTATAAAATCAACTTCTCCTTCTAGAAAATCTATTCCATGGCTAAAATTAACAGATAAAGTAGGATTGACAGATTTAATTTTATAGGATTTTAAGTTTTCTGCTCCAAAAACAGCAAATTCATCTACTAATAATGGTAATTCTTTTCTAATAAATTCTCTTGCTAATTCTTCATGTATTATGAACAAAGTACCATCAACAATAAAATCAGATGATGTCCTTGCCATTTTTTTGATATGATTTAGCTTTTTAGATAAATTTTCTACATAAGCAATCAAATCTATCTCTTGTATTCGGCTGATGAGTATTCTTTTTTCAGTATCATTTACAGATACATATCTTTGAATATCATATTGTTCCATCAAAGTTGGTTCTGTTTCTGGTATAGACTGAGACATTCTAAGATATAGGGTGTTCTCAGCATCTATTTTTTCAAAAAATAAACTAGGAACAGTAGAGCGAATTTCACCTTCTTCTACTTTGTATTTTTTATAGGAAATGTGAATGCCTGGATAGGCAGACAAAAGTAATGAGAGATAATGTTCTATTTCATGGGGAAAGATCAATGTTTGAAATAGTCTTAATAATTGGGGTTTGCCACCAGTAGGATAAATCTCATAAATTTTGCCATTTGCATAGACGCTATTATCAGTAAGCGCCATAATGGGTCTAATAGTTTTTCTTTTATATACTAAAAAGAAATTTGTTTCATATTGAGCTTCATGAGGCTGAATAGAAAGGTGGATTTCTCCTTTTATATCTTCTGATGCAAACTGAATTGGACGCATTGCGGCATCAATTACATTTGGGCATTTTCTAAGAAGCCAAATAAGATGATCATGCTCTGCAAAATAAATTCTTCCGGAAGGTTTATCCCAATTTATAGTAAAAGCAGATTTTAAAATAATGGCATCTATTGCTTGTAAAAAATCTCGTATCGGTCCTTTATATGCATTTGAATCTGGCTCAATTTCTTCCCTTTTTTCATCGATTATACGTAGATAAGCCCCATGTTCATCAAAATTTAATTGAAACAATAGCTGTTCAGGAGTTTGTTTTAAACTTCTAGAATGTGCAGATTTTTTCTTCATTGTCTCAAAAAGCGATGTTCTTTGTTCCATATTTTTGGCATTGTAATTGCGTTTACTATTCAACTCAAGTATATGTACAATTAGAGTTGATAAATGAATACTGCAATGTGTTCGGAAGTTATTGTAAAAGCAGTTCCATCATTTGGCGATGTAAATGGAGCTGATTTTGGTTTTTCTGTTCAAAATGGCACTCTTATACAGGGCATGATGTCTGCATGTAAAGAAGCATTATTATCTGCAAAAGAAGTTGATTCAATGCAAACTTTGCTTTTGCGTTGTTTTTCCTCTTCTGAAGGCACATTTACCGTTGAATTTTTAGATGAATTTCAATCTGATTCAACTTTTGCTATGTTGCCTTTATAAAGTGTTTACACTCCTCTGGCCATGGGGTCCCAGATAAATTTGTGCATTTGTAATTGCATTTTCACATCAAGTCTATCTTCTAGTATCCATTCAGCAAGATCAGCAAATGCTAATTGATTAAAAACGCATGAAAAAAGTACCGCCTTGCATGAGTTGATCAATTGATACTGTTCTACAATTTGTTTTGCCCATAGATAATCTGTTCTTGAAGCAAGAACAAATTTAACTTCATCTTGAGCATTTATTAAAAGTAGATTATCATAATTATTTAAAGAGCTCATTTTAGAATCTGGGCATTTCATATCAATGATTTTTACTACTCTTGTGTCTACAAACTGAGTATTAATATGTCCACCTGTTTCGATTGCTACTGTGTATCCTTTATCACATAAAAATGTCATCAGTGGATATATATTTACTTGTTCCAATGGCTCACCGCCAGTAAACTCTATAAAGTTGCAGTCAAATTCTTCTATCTTTGATAAAATTTCTTCACCTATCATATCAAAACCACCTTTTTTGTGGTCTAAAGCATAAGCGGTATCACACCAAGAACAACGTAAAGAGCATCCTTGTAAACGGATAAACACGCAACGTTCACCTGCTCTTACACCTTCTCCTTGCAATGAATGGAATATTTCACTTATAGAAAAATGTAGATTAAGTGGATCTTTTATATCTAAAACGCTATTATCTGGCTGTATGAATTTACTCATTGAGATTATTCTTCATCTAATTGTATTGCTTCTATTAATTGTTCTGGTTGTATAGAAACTATGCCGGGTAATTCGCAAACATATCCTGCTGCAAAATTGCTCATAATAGCAGCCTCTTGCATAGTTGCACCACCTGCAACAGCTGCAGCTAAAGTTGCTATTGCTGTATCACCGGCACCAGAAACATCAGCAACTTTCCTTGCCCTTGTTGGCACAGAAGAAATAGACCCATTATGTTCGAATAACATCATTCCTTTTTCCCCAAGTGTTAAAAGTACATTTTGACAATGAAGTTTTAACAATAATTCTTTTCCTGCCCTTACGATATCATCGTCTGACTTTAAAGCAAATCCCAAAGCTTCTTGAGCTTCTTTTTTATTTGGTTTGAACAAAGCAACATGTTGATAAGAAAAAAAATGTTTAAACTTTGGGTCAACAAAAACAGGGATTTTATGCTCTAAAGCAAAAGCGCAAATAGTATGAATCATATATTCTGTCATTACTCCCTTATTATAATCTTCAAGAATAATTCCAGACAAATGATCTGCGTTTTTAAGTGTTTGTATTATAATGTCTGCTTCTTGATTTGTAATATCGGTTCTCACTTCTCTGTCTAAGCGAACCATTTGTTGATTATTTCCTATAATTCTAGTTTTAACTGTTGTTGGCCTAGAATCTAAGCATACAATACCATTGGTTGATGACCCATTTTCTTTTAAGATATCTAATAAGGAATGTCCAGAATTATCAGTACCTGCAATGCCACAAAGTAAAGGTTTGATTCCTAATGCTTTAAGATTACCCGCTACATTTGCTGCACCACCCAAATGCAAAGATTCATGTTCTAAATCAATTACAGGGACAGGTGCTTCTGGGGAAATCCTTGTTACACTACCCCAAAAATATTTATCTAACATAATGTCTCCTACAACAGCTATAGTAGAGCCATTGCAAGACTGTAAAATTTCTTTTGCACGAAGTGATGTAATTGTATGCATGGTACCATCATTAACAGTGGAAAAAACCGATAATGTAATTACAATTCAAAAAAAAGCAAGTTGCAAAAATAACAAAATTTTAAGCGGTTTTAGGGGATTCATTTGTAATGTAAAAAAAGAATACTACTATCATGAGAGTATAAATAACAAAGATTATCGTATTTTTGCATATTGATAGTGAATAGTTAGGTTTTTTTGACAATTGCAAGTATATCTAAAGCTTTGTTTATGGGGAACTTATACTATGTAGTTTGTTATCGCACATTGTATTACATGGTGCTGAAAAGACTATAACCATCATATTCAATTTTTATGTTGATACTGAATATTCTTTGAAGAATGCGGCCGACATATAATTCATTTAGAATGCGGAGTGTAAGGTTCTATGAGTTCACGAAATAATAAAATACAAGTACAGGTATTTAATGAATCAAATCAGAAGCCTGTTCCTCGTACAAAGATTCAAGAAGTGGTTCGCCGTGTATTTGCAAGTGAAGGAATAAAGGAAGCAGAGATTAATGTTATCATCGTAACTGATGAAAAAATCCATGAATTAAATCTTGAATTCTTACAACATGATTATACTACTGATGTAATTACTTTTCCTTTAAGCGAGAACCCTTTGGAGGGAGAGGTTTACATAAGTGCTGATACTGCTCGTAATCAAGCTGTTGAATATGGTGTAACATTAACGGAAGAGATATTAAGATTGGCAGCGCATGGTGCATTACATTTAGCTGGTTATAATGATTCTACGCCAGAAGAAAAGAAAATAATGAGTACACTTGAAACAAAGTATATGCATGCTGGACAATCTTAATCACATATCTCTGGCATATTTATGTACGAAAGAATTATCAAAATAATAGCTGAATTTGTACAGCATATGCAAATTGGTGGAAAACCTTCTGGCGAAAAACTACAGGAATTAGAAAGAAGAGGTTTCACAGTTGTAGAAATATCAACTGCACTTAGCTGGATAGCAGAAAGGATTGAAGCTGGTAATCTTATTATTGGGTCTCAAACTAGTGAAACGTCATTTAAACATAGAATTCTCAATGATATAGAAAAAGAAGTCTTTTCTCCTGAGGCTTGGGGACTATTGATACAATATCAGGAATTAGGTATCTTAAAACAAGAGCAAATCGAACAGATAATTGATAGGGGAACATTGATGAATTTGTATCAAGCAGATGTACATGCATTATCTTTGTTAATAATTGCAATTATGTTTCATCAGCCAGAATCCAATCATTCGATGTATCGATTGCTTCTGCAAGCAGATGAGCGTATTCATTAAAATAGACCCCGTAGTTCAGCTGGACAGAACGCAAGTTTCCTAAACTTGATGTCGGAGGTTCGAGTCCTCTCGGGGTCGCTTCTTAATTGGTTTCTTCTTCCCACGATTTTTTTAATACAGTCCACATCATTTTTTTAAGATCTTCTATTTTTTCACCAGAAACAGCAGAAATATGCATTATTGGATAGTCGCCACTTTGTTCAAAGTTCAATGAATCTAAAATTTCTCGATCTGGCTGCGTAACTGTGTCCATTTTGCTAATACAGATTATCCTAGGTTTTAGCAACATATCTGGATTGTATTTTTCTAGTTCCTGGCATAGAACATTATACTCATTAACAGGGTCGCCACTCATTGCATCTAAAAGGAATACTAATAATCGAGTTCTTTCTACATGACGTAAAAATTGTATTCCCAAACCTTTTCCTTCATGGGCTCCTTCGATTAATCCTGGAATATCCGCTATTGTAAACGATCTTTCTTCTCCAACATAAACCATTCCTAAATTTGGAACTAATGTGGTAAAAGGATAATCGGCTATTTTAGGTTTAGCAGCTGATAAGACAGAAATCAAGGTTGATTTTCCAGCATTTGGAAAACCTACTAAGCCAATATCTGCAAGTATTTTTAATTCTAAAGTTAATGTAAGTTCTTCTCCGGGTTCTCCTGGTTCTGCATTTCTTGGTGCTTGATTTACTGATGTAGTAAACTCCGAGTTTCCTCTACCGCCTCTACCACCATGAACAACAGTATATCTTTGTTTGTCTCTGGTTAAATCAACTAATGTTTCACCTGTTTCATAGTTGATAATAACTGTTCCAGCTGGAACACGAACTATTTTATCTTTGCCACTTTTACCTGTAGAACGTGATGAACCACCAGGTTTTCCGTCTTCGGCTTCATAACTACGTTGATAACGAAAATCTAAAAGAGTGGTTAATTGTCTATCTGCTTCTATAATTACATCCCCTCCTTTGCCTCCATTACCACCATCTGGTCCACCTAATGGAACATATTTTTCTTTTCTAAAACTAACATGGCCTCTGCCACCTTTGCCAGAACTAACTTCAATTACTGCACTATCTATAAAATTCATACTATTTCTTACATTGTATATTAAAGAATAAAGATAGCATATCTAATTTTGATAATGCTATCAGTACAAAATTAAACCTTATTACTCCGATTACAGCAAGAAACTGAAATGAATATTGTAGATTTGCAAAAAATATGCACTTAATATCAAGCTTTTGATATACCTTTTAGAATATTGATGAGTAGTATTATGCCAACAATTTCATCACTCGATCCACGTATTAATAGGGCAGGCATTCCAGAAAATCCAGAAACTGCCTTCATTCCAAAAGAACAACTAGATCAATTTCAAACCTATGAAGTTTTTGTTCAGACAAAAAGTGGTGGACACCATAATCATGTGGGTTCGGTACATGCTCCTGACCCAGAAATAGCTATGGCTTTTGCAAAAGAACAATATTGCCGAAGAGGCCAAACATTTAATGTATGGGTTGCATGTACTTCTTCTATATTTTCTCTTGATGTTCAGGATGCAGATATTTTTGAAACTGTACCAAATAAAACATATAGAGAAGTAAACGATTATATTAATACTCGTGAAAAAATCGAAGCTTTTAAGAAGTCAAAACAATAAACTTTTCTCTTTATAATTATGTCCCAAGAACCGAACTCATCTGAACATTATATTGTCACTGCCCGTAAATGGCGGCCAATGACATTTGCACAGATTGTTGGGCAAGACCACATTTCTACTACACTAAAAAATGCGATTTTGTCTGGAAGAGTTCATCATGCATATTTATTCACTGGGCCAAGAGGTGTAGGAAAAACTACATCTGCTAGAATTATTGCAAAAGCACTTAATTGCTTACAGCCTGGGCCAGATGCCGAGCCATGCAATACTTGTGCATCTTGTAAAGATATAGTAGATGGCCGCTCGATCGATGTTATCGAAATTGATGGTGCCTCTAATAACAGCGTTGATGATATTAGGAAATTAAGGGAAAATTCTCGTTATCCGCCTGTTCACGGGAAGTATAAACTGTATATAATCGATGAAGTTCATATGTTATCTACTTCTGCATTTAATGCACTATTGAAAACATTAGAAGAACCTCCGCCTCATTTAATGTTCATATTTGCAACTACAGAAGTTCATAAAGTTCCAGCAACTATTTTGTCACGATGCCAAAGATTTGATTTCCGCAGAATGGAAATTGATACTATTGTTAGCCAGCTTAGCAAGATTGCAGTTCATGAACATATTTCTATAGATGAGGAATCCTTAATTGCAATAGCAAGGAAAGCAGATGGTTCCATGCGCGATTCTCAAAGTATTTTCGATCAGGTTAGGGCTTTTTGTGGTAATACAATTGTTTCTAGCGATGTTCATCAAGCTTTGCATTTGATTGATACAGAATTCTTTTTTAGAGTTACAAAAGCAATTCGAGATAAAAATATTGCCGAGATGTTCATTATTGCTAATGAAGTCCTGATTAAAGGATATGATATTCAAGAATGTATGAATGGCATTTTAGAACATCTAAGAAATTTACTGACTGTACTTGCTATTGGTTCTACAAAACTTATCGAAAACTCTTCAGTTTATCATGAATTATACACGAAAGAAGCTGCTTACTTCACTCAAAGTCAATTGCTTCGATTAATGAATATTATATCTACTTCTGAACAAAGTTTACGATATGCTACTCAACCTAGAGTAAGATTCGAACTTGCTTTAACGCAAATGGCTTCTCTGGATTCTACAATTGAAATTTCTGCTTTGCTTAAAGAAATTCAATCTGGTGAATATGTATCAATTCCTAAGTCAACACATTCTCACAATGATAGCTCTGATATTCAGAAAAAAAAAACTCCTGAGCTATCTGTAAATAATAATAAAATCACCAAAGAAGTACCAATTCTTCCACAAGATTGGGATTCATTTGTACATTCTTGTGACCCAGGTTTACAAATCTTACTTCAGTCAGTAGCTCTTCAATTCAAAGAAAATACAATTACATTGATTGCTAAACAGCAATTTATTGCAGATCAATTGCAATCTAGATCTAAGGATATTTCTGCATCAATTTCCACTTTCTTTCAAACAAGATATACTCTACACATACAGTGCGAAGGCTCTGTTTCTCAAGTAGCTCATTCTCATTCTTTTCAGATACCATCAGATCATATTGTCAAAGATATTCCAAAAACACAAAATCAAGGCGGTTTGGAATCTTTATCATCAAATGCCTCTTTCTTGAAAAAAGAAGAAAAAATAATTCCTCCTCCTCCGCCTCAAAGACCACTTAACAATACAGAACAACATATAGTTGATGTATTTGGTGCAAGAGAAATACCTATGAAATAAACCATACTTTATATCCCCAGAATAGAAAATATAATAATATGTGTTGCAACATATATGTTCAAACACATATATTTGTATATGACAATTACACATTTACATAAGCGTTTGAAGCAAACTTCATTTGAATCCTCTACGCATGAGGTTATACTTAGTTTACTTGTTTGTGCGGATTTGATAAGAAATCAATTAGAAAAGGCATGTTTAGAATTTTCTATAACTCCAAATCAGTATAATATACTAAGGATATTGAATGGAGTATATCCAGAAGGACATGCAAGATGTGAAATTAGTAGTAGAATGTTAGAAAAAGCGCCTGATATCACAAGATTAATAGATGGCTTGGTAACATTAGGCTATGTAGAACGTTGTAAATCTGAGCAAGATAAACGTTTGTCGGTAACGAAGATTACAGAAAAAGGAAGAAGAATTTTACAAGATATATTTCCTAAGATGACGGAAACAATTCAAAAATTGAGTACTGCATATACAGAAGAAGAGTGTAGGCTTTTTATTCAATTATGTGACAAATTAATTGTGTTGGATACAGAGTTTCAGGAAGGAATACGATGAGCTTAATATTTCATTCAGCCGATTCTCGTGGATATGCAAATCATGGATGGTTAGAAACATATCATACATTTAGTTTTGCTAATTATTTTAATCCAGAGCGCATGAATTTTGGTGTTTTACGGGTATTAAATGATGATAAGGTAGCTGCTGGCCAGGGATTTGGAAGACATGGCCATGACAATATGGAAATTATATCTATTCCTTTAGAAGGTACTCTTGTTCATCAGGATAGTTTAGGAACCAAAAGAACAATCAAAAAGGGTGAAATTCAGATAATGTCTGCTGGAACAGGAATTATACATTCGGAAAGTAATGATAGTAGTACAGAGTCTGTAGAATTTTTGCAAATCTGGATTTTACCAAAACATAGAAATATTGCACCATTATATGATCAAAAAATGTTTGGTCGATTAGAAAAGACTAATACATTTAAAACTATTGTTTCGCCGGATATAGATGATGAATCTTTATGGATAAATCAAGATGCATATATATCAATAGGTGAATTTACAGTTGATAAAGAATATATATATACGTTGAAGAAACCATCTAATGGCTTATATCTGTTTATTATAGAAGGTTCAGCAATTGTAGAAGACAAAGTGCTGCAAAGAAGAGATGGTTTAGGAATAACAGATATATCATCAATTAAGCTGAATATATCCAAAAATTCAAGGATACTTTTATTAGATATACCGATGAACTAATGTTCACTTTTTTATACAATTTGGAGTTTTTTCTATGAAAAAATTTGTAATTATCGCAGTTGTCTTTGTATGTGGTGTATTTGGCATGAATGCACAAAACACAAAATGGAATTTAGACCGTTCACATTCATCTATTAAGTTTTCAGTAAGCCATATGGTTGTGTCTGAAGCTGATGGAAAATTTGGTGATTTTGATGTAAAGGTTGCTTCAGACAAATCTGATTTTTCAGATGCTAATATTGATGTAACAATCAAAGCAGCTTCTATTAATACAGATGATGCAAAACGTGATGAACATTTAAAAAGTGCAGATTTTTTTGATGTAAATACATATCCATCAATCACTTTGAAAAATGCTAAATTATCTAAATCAGGTAAGGGCTATAAGTTGACAGGTGATTTTACAATGCATGGAATCACAAAAAAAGTATCTTTAGATGCTAAATTTGGTGGAATTGCCAAAAGCCCATGGGGACAAACCGTTGCAGGCTTTAAAGTTACAGGGAAAATCAATCGTAAAGATTATGGTGTTTCTTGGAGTAAATTATTAGACAATGGTGGAGCAGTTGTAGGTGATGAAGTAGAATTAAATGCTTCGATAGAGCTTGTTAAGCAATAATTGAAAATATATTATAGTTATAATAATTTATAGAATAGCGACATTATCTTTAAAGGCTTCCCAGTGTCTTAAAGGATATGTCGCTTTTTTTTATATCTTTAGTAAGTAAAAACAATCAATTTCCTATAGTTTTCATAATCATGCTGCATATTTACTCTCCCTTTACAAGGGAAAAAATAGATGAAATTCCATTACAGAATTTTGAACAAGCTCAAGAAAAGCTTGATATAGCCTATAGATTGTTTAAGGATCAGAGTAAGCAGTTGCCAGCATATCAAAGAATTGCTATACTAGAAAAGCTTATTGTTATCATGCAAAGCTCGATAGAAGAATTAACAATAATTGCTGTAAAAGAAGGTGGAAAGCCATATAGTGATTCTAAAGTTGAGGTAATGAGGGCAATACAAGGAGTAAAAAGCGCAATTGATACAATGCGTACTATGCATGGTGAACAGATTCCAATGGGAATTACAGAGTCATCCAAAGGGAAACTTGCTTTTACTATCTATGAACCTATTGGTGTGGTATTTGCAATCAGCGCATTTAATCATCCTTTAAACTTGATTATTCATCAAGTTATACCAGCAATAGCTGCAGGAACCCCAATTATTATAAAGCCAGCAGGATCAACACCAAGATCATGTATTACTTTAGTAGACATGATATATAGCGCTGGATTGCCCAAAGAATGGTGTCAAACACTAGTATGTGCATCTCATATTGCCGAAAGATTGGTATCAGATTCACGTATTGCATTTTTATCATTTATTGGTTCAGCAGAAATCGGTTGGAAATTACGCTCATTATTAGCCCCAGGAACCCGTTGTGCACTTGAACATGGTGGAGTTGCACCAGTAATAATGACACAAGATGCTGATTGGACATCTGCTTTGAAACCATTGATAAAAGGAGCATTTTATCATTCTGGACAGGTATGTGTTTCTGTACAAAAAATATTTGTTCATCATTCAATATGTTCTGAATTTATCGATCAAATGGTAATATTGGCTGATACATTTATTGTTGGCGACCCCTTAAATCCTATCACAGAGGGTGGTCCATTGATATATCCATCAGAAGTTCAGAGAATACATTTGTGGGTTCAGGAAGCTATTAAAGCAGGTGCAATATTAGCATGTGGTGGTAAGGCTATTTCTGAAACACTCTATATGCCAACAATATTGATTAATCCTCCTGATGATGCAACTGTGTCAATAAAAGAGATTTTTGGCCCAGTAGTTTGTATTTATTCTTATGATACCATAGATGAAGCAATAGAAAGAGCAAATGCATTACAATATGGATTTCAAGCTTCTGTTTTCACAAAGAATACAGACACAGCATTTTATATCATGAAGAAACTGAATGCTAGTGCTGTGATGTTAAATGATCATACAGCATTTAGAGTAGATTGGATGCCTTTTGGTGGAAGGGACTCATCAGGATTAGGATGGGGTGGTATTCCATATAGTATTAAAGAATATTCCAGAGAAAAAATGCTGGTTTTTTCTTCACCAGCTTTAGAATAAAAAAGGTTTATATGAAATGTTTTATGATAACAGTTGCTTTACCTGGTACATTTACACCAGAGTTTACTTCATTAATACCTCCTCAGCGTGCTTATATAAATAAGCTTATGGGTAGAGGTGTTGTTTCTACGTATACATTGTCTGCAGACAGAACAAAGTTGTGGATTATTATGTTTGGCGAAGATATGGAAGAAATTGAAGAATGCTTATCTAAGTTTCCAATGCAAAGATATATGGATGCAGAAATTGATGAAGTAATGTTTCATAATAATGCAGCTCATTATGTATTTCCTATGTCATTAAACTAATGAAAACCCCATTTGAACTTGAAGCAATAATGGCGATTGCAGATAATGGAGCTTTTGGAATACATCAAGGCTTACCATGGCATATTCCTTCTGAATTGCAATATTTTAAATCTATTACCATGAATTATCCCATGATTATGGGATATAATACTTTTAAGTCTTTAGGGAATATATTACCAGGTAGAGATCATATTGTTATAACGTCAAAAAAAATTCCAACACAAGAAGCGCTTTATATTGTTGATTCTTTTTCTGAAGCGTGTTCTGTAGTACAAACATTAGATAGTAAAAAAGCATTTATTATTGGGGGAGCAACATTATTTACAGATACATTGCATTTTTGCTCTTTGGTACATGTGTCTAGAATCCATATCGAGCCTAAAGCAGATATATTCTTTACTTTCCCTGTAGATAATTGGCATTGCATTCAAGAATCGGATATGATAGTAGATCCCAAAACGGCTATCTGTTACACTATACAGAAGTGGAAAAAAGTCAAAGAATTATGAAAATCGCATAGCTTTAGTGGGCTCTATTCTAGATGCAATATATGCTGGAATAAAAGTTGATATAAGCGATAATATCAGAGAAATACTGCATACCAGATAATAATGCCATGCAGAAATCTTAATTGGAAGTGTATCTACAAAATATAAATCTGCTTTTAAGGTAATCAAACCATAATGTTGTTGTAAAGAGCATAAGCCAAAACTAATTGCACATCCAAGAAATATCCCAGAAAGTCCAACAATTAAACCTTGCCATATAAACATCAAGACTATTGATTGTTGATTCATACCAATTGATCGAAGAATTCCAATGCTTTTTGTTTTTTCTAAAACAGATATCAAAAGCGAAGTAAGAATATTCAAAACAGCAACAATACTAATTAAGCTTAAAACAATGGGAATTGGTTTTTTCTGAAGTTCTATCCAATTAAACATTCCTCCATGTAAGTCATAAACATTTTGAACAAAAAGTGGATAAGGAACTTGTTCTTGAATCCATTCAGATAATTCTTTTATTGGATAGTTTTCTTTAGCCATTATTTCATAATGAGTAAATTCATGTTTATCTAATCCAATAATCGTATTAAGAGTAGTTTTTGGAATAAAAATATATATATCATCGTATTGGGACATGCCAGTTGAATACATTCCTTTAATGATACATTTTGCATTAATCGGAATAGGAATATTAGGCTGAGAAGGATTAAATGTCATTACTGTAAAAATTACAGAGCTATCAACAGATACATTAAGTTTATCAGCCAATGTTTTGCTTATGATAATTTCTTTAGATGAATCTGTAGTAAAATTGAAAGAACCGCCCTCTTTATGTTTTGGCCTTAATCTGAATTCTTGTTGATCATCTATCCCTTTTAATAGAACCCCTTCAATGTCACTTTGAGAATTTTTTCTGATTAAACCTTCTCTTTGAATAGATTTTTCAATTGATTGTATGCCTGGATATTGAAGAACTATATCTGGCAATTCTGTTGGTTTTTCTCCATTAAATGATTGAACTCTTATATGAGCCGTAAATTTAATTGCATTTTTTTCTAAAGATTCTTGAAAACCATCTAATACAGCTAAACTTAATAATAATGCAATACAACCAATTGCAATACTTCCTGTAGCAACACTTTTGGTAAATGCAATAAAACCTCTTTTTCTTAAAGAGGTTCCAAAGCGATGAGAAATCCAAAGTAAGTGTTTAATTACCATACAGTTAATTCGCGATGAAATTCACCAATTTTCCAGGAACAATAATCTTTTTCCTAATAGTTAAGCCTTCTAGATTCTTTTTCACCTGTTCTTCAGCAAGCGCTATAGTTTCTAGTTGTTCTTCGGTTGCATCAGCAGATACAGATACTCTAGCTCTTATCTTACTATTTACTTGAATAACAATTTCTACAGTAGATTGAATAAGTTTTGATTCATCATATAATGGCCAATCATATGTGAAAATACTTGTTGTATTTCCTAAAATAGACCATAATTCTTCGGCAATATGTGGGGCAAATGGTGCTAAAAGCCTTACAAATGAACTCATTGCTTCTAAAGATTTATGTTCTAAAGCTGTAAATTCATTAACAAAAATCATCATCTGAGAAATTGCAGTGTTGAAGCCTAAAGTTTCGATATCCTCGCCAACTTTTTTAATTGTAGTATGAAGAATATATTCATGTTCAGGATTATGAATAAAGTTCTTTTGAATGAGAGGTGATAATTGCCCATCTTCTGTAGCAATTAATCTCCAAGCCCTATTTAAGAATCTATTAACACCTTCTACACCTTTAGAAGCCCATGGTTTTGAGGCTTCTAAAGGCCCCATAAACATTTCGAATAAACGTAAAGAATCCGCTCCATACAGCTTAACAATATCATCTGGATTTACAACATTTCCTAGTGATTTGGACATTTTGCGACCATCTTCACCTAAAATTAATCCTTGATGAAAAAGCCTAGCAAATGGCTCTTTTGTAGATACTAATTGATAATCAAATAGAAATTTATGCCAAAATCTAGCATATAATAAATGTAATACTGCATGCTCAGAACCACCAACATATAAGTCTACACCACCACTGTCTGGATTTCCACCCATCCAATATTGTTCTTTTTCTTTAGAACAGAATATGTCTTTATTAAAGGGATCTGCATATCGTAGATAATACCAACATGAACCTGCCCATTGAGGCATTGTATTTGTTTCTAATTTTCCTGTTTTTCCTGTTTTTGGGTCTTGCCAATTAATCCAAGAATCTACTGTTGCTAAAGGTGATTCTCCGGTTCCTGCGGGCTTATATTCTTTAACTTCTGGCAATGTTAAAGGTAATTCATCTAAGTCTAAAGAGCGTCTTGTGCCATCGGGAAAATGGACAATTGGAATTGGTTCACCCCAATAACGTTGTCGTGAAAAAAGCCAATCTCTTAAACGAAACTGTATTTTCCCTTTTCCTATTCCATGTTGCTCAAGCCATTCTATACATTTCTTTTTTGCATCTATTGTCTGCAATCCATTTAATTGTACAGTAAGATCATTCGATGAATTATATGATATTCCATATTCAGTAAATGCTGCATTATGGATATCGACCACTTCATTATTACTATGTTTTACTACTTGAATACAAGGTAAATCATATTGCTTAGCAAAAGAATGATCTCTTTCATCATGCCCAGGAACTGCCATAATTGCACCTGTTCCATAGTGAGCAAGTACATAATCGGCAATCCAAATTGGAATGTTTTCTAAAGTAGCTGGATTAATAGCATAAGCACCAGTAAAAACTCCAGTTTTATCTTTAGCTAATTCTGTTCTTTCTAAATCACTTTTTGTGCTTGCTTGATGAATATAATCTTGTACTTGATGTGAATATGCATCGGTAGTAATTTGTTGAACAAGAGGATGTTCTGGAGCTAAAACTATATAAGTAGCCCCAAAAACAGTATCTGGTCTTGTTGTAAAAACAGTGATATATTCTGATTGATATTCTGCTAATTGAAACTGTATTTCTGCACCTTCAGAAATCCCAATCCAATGTTTTTGCATTTCTTTAGTACTTGATGGCCATTCAACAATCTCTAAATCGTTCAATAAGCGTTCGGCATAAGCGGTAATGCGAATCATCCATTGACGCATAGGGCGGCGTTCAACCGTATAGCCTTTATCTTTCCATTCGTCTACTTCTTCATTCGCTAGAACAGTTCCTAAAGCTTCACACCAATTTACAGGAATATTAGCAGCATACGCTAAACGGAAATCATCTTTATAGGCTTCTATTTCTTTTGGTTCAATGATATGATGAGGAATAGGTAATTCAGAGATTGGTCTTGCTTTTTGAAGATCTGTATCATACCATGAATTATAAATTTTTAAGAACATCCATTGTGTCCATTTATAATATGATGATTGAGTAGTATTTACTTCTCGTGACCAATCATACCCTAATCCTAATAGGTTTAATTGTCTTTTAAATGTATTGATATTATTTTCTGTGGCAATTGCTGGATGAATCCCAGTAACCATAGAATATCTCTCGGTTGGTAAGCCAAAAGCATCAAATCCCATGGGATGTAAAACATTAAATCCCCTCATTTTTTTATATCGAGCAATTATATCAGTAGCTGTATATCCTTCTGGGTGACCTATATGTAATCCGGCACCACTAGGATAAGGAAACATATCTAAGATATAATATTTAGGTTTAGAAAAATCATCTTCAACTTTATTGATATTATGATCTATCCAATATTGTTGCCATTTAGGTTCTATGTCAGAAAAAGGATAAGAAGCCATATGTATAGTAAACTCAAAAAAATATTTCTAATTTATTGTATATCAAGCGTTTGTAAAGAGCATAGACGAGAATAAATCCCACCTTTTTCTAATAATTCTTTATGTGTTCCAGATTCTGCAATAGAACCATTATCAAAAACATAAATACAATCAGCATCTATAATTGTAGATAATCTATGAGCAATGATAATTGCAGTTCTACCTTGTAGTAAATTGTGTATTGCTTCTTGTACTAAATGTTCTGATTCTGCATCTAAAGCAGAGGTAGCCTCATCAAAAATAAGTATTTGGGGTTTGCGTACAAGAGCCCTGGCAATTGCTAAACGCTGTTTTTGTCCACCAGAAAGCAATACACCTCTATCACCAATTTTTGTTTGATATCCCAGTGGTAAGCTCATAATAAAATCGTGTGCATTGGCCATTTTAGCAGCATAGATCATTTCATCTTCAGATATTGTGTTTTTACCAAAACAGATGTTTTCAGCTATGGTATCATTAAATAAGAAAGAATCTTGTGAAACGATTCCAAATAATTGACGATATTCTTCAATCGAAAATTCTTTGATATTGATACCATCTACACATATACTTCCTTTATTTGGATCATATAATCGCACAATCAGATCACTCATTGTAGATTTTCCGCTTCCGCTTTGTCCAACCAATGCAATGGTTTTTCCTTTATCAATGCTAAGATGAATATCATGCAATACTTCATGATTACCATCGTAGGAAAAATGCAGATTATCTACAGTAATAGAAGAAGTAAATGTTTTGATTGAAGTATTACCATTTTTGACTGTAGGTTGTTGATCGATAATATCAAATACACTTTCTGCTGCTACTATCCCTTTTTGAATAACAGCAGGAGTATTGGTTAGTTGTGCTATAGGAGACATAATACTAAAAAGAGCAAAAAGGAATGTCATTAATTCCTGTGGTTTTAACTCTCCGGCATATACTTGATTTCCGCCAACATATAAAACAGCACATAAAGCAGAAATTGCAAGTATCTCATTTAATGCAGGTACTAAGTCTACCAATTTTTGATTTTTTACAGATGCCTTTACATATCGTTGAGTTTCTTGTTCAAATTGAGAAGTCGCTTTTTCTTCTGTAGCAGTAGTTTTTACTAAACGGATACCAGAAATCATTTCTTGAATTAATGAAGTAAGGGCATGCATAGAAAATAACATTCTGCTTGCATAATTTTTGATTGCTTTTGTACTCAATTTGATAATAAGTAAACTACCAATGCTAGTACTAAATGCTATCAGTGTTAAAAATGGAGAATAAGAAAATAAAACAGCCAAGAACAATGCAATTTCTATGGGTTGTCTAAACACTGTTAAGAATAAAGGAGATACGGCTCCATTCATAGTAGCAACAGAGTTTGTTATAAAAGATATATTATCTCCTACTTTAGATCGATTGAAATAATCCATTGATAAAGACATTATTTTTCTAAATAATTGATCTCTAATGGATTTAGAAATTCCTTCCCCTAATCGGACATTTACATTGTTTCCAAGATATTTTGTAAGATTTTTTAATATAAATAGAAATAGAATCAATAAGCCTAAATGAAATAATGTTTTAGAGTGGGAATCACTTTTCACAATATCTAACACTGAGGTAAAGAACCATTGTTTGATAGATGCAGAAATAGACTCATTATTAGAAATTAATGGCTGTGAATTCATTGATTCGGGATTAAACAAAGCTTCTAATACAGGTTGAATTACTATAATAGTTACAGTGCTAAGTACCGAGAACATGGTGTTCAAAGTAATAGAAAGAAATAGAAGTAATTTAAAATCTGATAGATATTTTAATACCCGAAATACTGTTTTCACGTATATTCCTTTAGTGACGAAAATGTCTCATACCAGTAATAACCATGCTAACATTATGCTGATTTGCAGCTTCTATAACCTCTGCATCACGAACAGAGCCTCCAGGCTGAATTACGGCTGTAGCACCTGCTTCTACTGCTTGTAACATTCCATCTGCAAATGGGAAAAATGCATCTGATGCAACTGCGCATCCTTTTAGATCTATTCCCGCATCTTGAGCTTTTTTAACTGCAATGCGTGCAGAATCTAATCTAGACATCTGGCCGGCACCTATAGCAAGTGTTCTATCTGAAGCAGCATATACAATGGCATTAGATTTTACATGCTTAGCAATTTTCCAAGCAAACATCATAGCTTTATATTCTTCTTCGCTTGGTTGTCTATTGGTAACTATACGTAAATCAGTAGCTCTTAATAATTCATAATCTTCAGATTGCATTAATATGCCACCTGCAACTGATTTTACTTGATACCCTTGAATTGCCTTTTGTAATGCATCAAATGAACATTGTAATAATCTTCTGTCTTTTTTCTTTGTTAACAGTGCCAGAGCATCATCTGTAAATGATGGAGCAATTAATACTTCAGCAAATAATGGATGGATTGTTTCGGCTGTTTCGATGTCTATTATTCTATTAAAAGCTAAAATTCCTCCAAAAGGAGATACTGTATCTGTTGCAAATGCTTTATGATATGCTTCTGATAATGTATGTCCAATACCCACCCCGCATGGATTTGTATGTTTGATTATAACAGTAGCTGGATCATCAAATTCTAATACTAATCTACTAGCAGCATCAATATCTATAATATTATTATAGGATAATTCTTTACCATGTAATTGAGTAAAAATCTTAGTGAAATTACCATAGAGAAATGCTTTTTGATGTGGATTTTCGCCATATCGTAAGGATTGCTCGGCTCTATATGGCAATGTTAACTGCTGCGGAAATTCAATTCCATTTTGTTTTGCAAACCATCCCGAAATTAAGCTGTCATAATATGCTGTATGCGCAAAAGCTTCTCCAGCTAAAGATTTTCTTAGATCATAATTAATGCATCCAGTTGTATGAATTTCCTGAAGAATTGTATGATAATGAGCTGGATTAACAATAATGGCTGTCCAATCAAAATTCTTTGCAGATGCTCTTACCATCGCCGGACCACCAATATCAATATTTTCAATCGCATCTTGAAAACTAATATCATCTTTTGATATCGTATGTTCAAAAGGATATAAATTAACAATCACTAGATCTATAGACTGTATTCCATGTAATTCCATGGCTGCTGTATGATTTGTATCATTTAATCTTGCTAATAAACCACCATGAATCGCTGGATGTAATGTTTTAACACGTCCATCCATAATCTCTGGAAATCCTGTTATATCTTTTACTGGTTTAACAGGTATACCTGCTTCATGCAATAAATTAGCAGTTCCACCTGTAGAAATTATTTCTATGCCTAATAGATGCAATGATTTAGCAAAATCGATGATGCCTTCTTTATTGGATACACTGATTAATGCTCTTTTTATAGGATAGGAGTTTGAATTCATATATATATCTGAGTGAATAATAATGCGAAAATAAGTTATTAGATTCTAAACAGTTGGTTTTTCTATAGAAATACTAGAAAATGGTTTGATTTATCTGCCAAATAGTAGTGTAAGTTCATGAAGATCTTTTAAAGCATCATAGTTGATATCTGATACTTGTGCACGCCATTGCCAATTACCTTCGCTTGTTCCTGGCGTATTCATTCTTGCATCAGAAGATAAACCTAAGATATCTTGTAAAGGAATAATTGCAAGTTTTGCTTTGCATGACAAAGCTAATCTGTTCATGTGTTTATGGGCATCTTTTTCTTCGAAATCACAAAGACAATACTTTCTGATTAATGCCTGCTGTTGTTTGCTTAACTCGTTTGTAAACCAACCATTTGTAGTATTATTATCATGCGTGCCAGTATACACTATAGAATATTCTTCAATATTATGAGGTGCATATGGATGTATGCCGATATCATCTCCAAAGGCAAATTGAAGGATATTCATTCCTGGAGCGCCGCTTTTATATAATAAGTCTTTTACATCTTGATCGATAGTTCCTAAATCTTCGGCAAATATAGATGCATAAGGAACTGCATTTTTTATTGCATCGAATAATTGTATTCCTGGACCTTTTTTCCATTTTCCATGAATTGCAGTTTTTGCCGAATAAGGGATTGCCCAATACGATGCAAATCCTCTAAAATGATCGATGCGAATACTATCATATAAAGAAAGCATGTATTGGATTCTTTTTATCCACCAATTAAAGACAGCTTTCTGTTCTTTTTTCCATAGATATAAGGGATTTCCCCAAGATTGTCCTGTACTGCTAAAATAATCAGGAGGAACTCCTGCTATATGCTTTGGAATTCCTTTTTTTGTTAAATCAAAAAGAGATTGATGAGACCAAACATCGGCGCTATCATGCGATACATAAATTGGTATATCACCAATAATTGCAATCCCTTTTGATTGAGCATAAGCATGCAATTGTTGCCATTGATGATAAAATAAGAATTGAATGATATATTCTTTATCCCACGTATCTATGGTCTCATTAGTTTTTTGCCATTGCCACCATGGCTTATATGCATGTGCTTCTTTATTATGAATAAATAGCACATAATCATCTAACCAATATGATTGAAGTTCACAAAATTGATGAAAAGCCTGATGAAGATGTTTGCCTTTATTCTTAAAATTTTGGGCAGCTTCATATAACAATGGCATTCTTATTTGTAAGGCTTCATGATAATGTACTATACGATTATTTTCAGTTTTATCAGAAAAAATTGGATTTATTTCTAATAATCCTTCTTTATATAAATGTATTGGGCTAATAAATAAAGGATTTCCAGCAAAAGCGCTAGAGCTACTATATGGAGAAGATTGAGTAGCTGTATCTATAGGGTTTAGAGGTAATATCTGCCAATATTTCTGTTTAGCTTTTGCTAAAGAGTCAATCCACATATAAGCATTGTCTCCAAAATCTCCACATCCGAATGGGCCTGGTAAACTAGAAATATGTAATAAAACACCAGAAGCTCTTGTAAAAGAAAAAGCATTCATATTAAGAACTCGACTCAAGTTTTTTTCTTAATCGTGCGATATAAAAACCATCAAATCCATCTTTTGCCGGGCATATTCTGCGTTCTTCTTCTAATGACCAATGTGCTCCGTTTTCAGATTGAAGAAAAGCTGCAATTTGTTTTTCTCCTTCTGATGGTAAAATGCTGCATGTACAATATACAAGGCATCCACCAGGTTTTACTGTCTTATGAAATGTATGAAGTAATTCTTGTTGAATATGCAGGACATCATGAATAAACGTTGATTTACGAAACAATAATGCGTCTGGATTTCTTCTTAATACACCAGTTCCACTACAGGGTGCATCAATCAGAATTGCATCTGCTGTAGAAGTATGTTTTTTGATAGTTTTTGCTTCGATCACAACAGTTTGTATATTCCAAGCCCCAGCACGTCTTGCCCTTCTTTTTAACTCGTCTAACTTATATGAATGTATATCCATAGCAATGAGTCTACCAGTATTTTCCATCATTGCAGCTATATGTAATGTTTTTCCCCCTTCTCCAGCACATGCATCAATAATTCTATCTTTTGGTTTGGCTAATAAAAAAGGAGATACCATTTGTGAGCCAATATCTTGCATTTCAAAAAAGCCTTCTGCAAAAGCTTTTGTTTTGAATAGTCTAGAATTTCTTGGCACTTCTAATCCTAAATTATTTTCTGTAATGACAGTAGCATTAATCATTTCTTTTCTTAATGCTTCTTTAAGATTGTCTCTTGTGATTTTTAGAGTATTTGTTCTGATATAGACTTTAGGTTCGGATAATTGTGCTTTTGCAATTTCTTGCCAAGTATCATTTCCTAGTTCTTGTATACATAATTCATTAAACCAAGAAGGATAAAAGGCCCCAGCTTGGTTTTTTTCCAGATAGTCTTCAACTCTTTTAATTGCTTGATCAAGATGATCTGGAGTAAAATCCTTTTTTTGTGAAGAATGTAATGTACCACCAGATAAAATAAACCAAAACCCAACCGCCAAAGCTGAGTCTAACTGTTTACCTTGTAATCCGATTGATAATAATTCCCAACATCTAAATAAAGAATAAGCACATTCTGCTACTAAACCTCTTTGTTTTTCCGAAAACAATCTTTCTTTGAATGTATCTCTTAAAGCAATATCTAATCTGCCTTGTTTAACAAAAACTCGTTCAACAACTTCGCGAACATCTTTAAGAACAGAGGTAATGTCCGAATGTTGTAATCTGGGTAACTCTAAAGGATTTTTTGCAGACATTTTAATTGTGATCTCCTTGAAAACAACCAGCATCGTGGGGTGTCCAAGCTTTTGCTGTTGCCCTGCCACTTACTGTTAATGCCGCTGCTGACAATGATGGTAGTGAATCTGAATAAGAACAAATATATGCGTCTGCAGGTAGATATGAATGAAGATATGGGCTTCCTAAAAGCATTGCTATAACTGGTTTATCTTGTGTTATGTGGTCTAAAGCATGAAGTAAATATTCTGATAAGCCTACTGTTCCTTTATAAGACATAGGCTTAATAAATACGGCTAAAATGATAATATCTACTGCTTGTACAGAATCCCTTAATTCATATGCATCATTTGGTTCTATTTCAGAATTTATAAAGCCAAAATCACATTCATTCTCTAGAGTTTGAGCCAATACCCTAAAAAAAGATACACCTTTATCTAAGGTTTTTTGATCATCTCCATCTAAAACTGCAAATGCAGCAAAGGTAGTTTTTTCTGATATAGGTAATAGTTTTTTTGGATCATGAATAACCAATGCTTGTTTGGCAATATCTAAAGCTAACATCGCATGATTTTCCATTGTTTTGCTGTCTAAAGCTATTTTATTTGGAGCAATGTTCTTAATAATAGTTTGTCTGCTATTATTAGAATATTCAATGGATGTAGGTGCTTCAGAAATCAAACCACACCATTGTTTTGCTTTGGCAATTATTAGACAATTTTCTACAAGTAGTTTGTAAAAGTCTGGATCTTCTTCGGCTTTTCTTGCAGCTGCATCTAAGGCTTCTAATGCATTATCTGGAACAAGTGCAATAGTGGCACCTGCTTGTAAACTTAGTATCGTAGCCTCTGCAGAAGTATAATGTTTGCTGATTGCATGCATATCCAGGGCATCTGTAATAATGATGCCTTTATATTTCATATGTTTTCTTAACAAATCTATCATGATTGTAGAAGACAAAGAAGCTGGTAGCCCAGAAGGGTCTAATGCAGGAATAGATAAATGTCCTATCATTATCGATTGAACATCTGCTTCGATAGCTTTTTGAAATGGTACTAATTCTCTTTGTTGCAATTGTGCTAAGGAATCAAGAACAATGGGTAAAGCAGAATGAGAATCGGTTATTGTATTACCGTGTCCAGGAAAGTGCTTTGCACAAGCTAGAACAGATTGTGATTGCGTTCCTTTGATATATTCTTTGATATGTTGCTCTGCATGAGATGGATATTCTGCAAATGACCTAATATTAATTATTGGATTTTCTGGGTGTGAATTTATATCGCATACTGGCGCAAAATTCCAATGAACTCCAATAGTTTTTGCTTCTAAAGCTATAGCTGCTGCAGCCTTAAATGTTAAATCTGGTTTTTTTGCTTGGGCAAGTGCCATTGCATGCGGAAAATCTGTTCCGCCTTCTAAGCGCATCGTTAAGCCATGTTCATAATCTGCACTAAATAAAAGTGGTATAGCTGCTTCTTTTTGTAAATCATCAATGAGTGTAGCGGTATATTCGGCATCTCCTTGAAATACACAAAAACCACCAATTCCTTGAGCAATTAACGATATAATCTCTTGTTTATGTACATCACTTTCTTGAATGGAATTAGGAACCAGTCTGGGCATTATACATTGAGCAGCTGCTTCTCGTGGAGTAAGTTTCCAGATATTTTGAGGCATAGTATAGAATAGAATAGAGGAATAGTATATGCAAAATTAGATAATGTATGCTTTACTATTATGGATTAACAAAAGAAATACTAGCTAAAAGTGAAATGAATTATTGTTTACGGAAAGAAGATACCATTACAAAATATCCAGGAATGGTATAAAGTGTTAAAATTAAAGAGAAAATCAAGCCACCAATAACAGCAATTCCCATTGAAATACGGCTTTCGGAGCCGCCTCCAATTGCAAGAGCAATAGGTAAAACACCTAAAATTGTTGCTAGTGATGTCATTAATATTGGACGAAATCTGCCGCTTGCAGCCTCTAATACTGCTTCGAATGCTGGTAAGGATGTATTTTTCTGATGTGCAAATTCTATGATCAGAATGGCATTTTTAGTTACTAAACCAATGAGCATAATGATGCCGATTTCACTAAAAATATTAAGTGTTTGTTTAAAAAGCCATAAAGAAAAAACTGCACCAGCCAAAGCCATAGGAACACATAAGAGAATAATTAATGGGTCGACAAAACTTTCGAATTGAGCCGCCAATACAAGATAAATCAGAATTATTGCAAGGATAAAAGCAAAAAACAAGCTTGATGAGCTTTCTGCGAAATCTTTTGATGGTCCAGTTAAAGCCGTAGTAAAAGATGGGTCCAAATTGGTGTAAGCAATTGATTTCATTGCATTTATACCGTCTCCTAAAGTGTATCCTTCTGCTAATCCTGCAGAAACTGTTGCAGAAACTGATCTATTATAATGGTAAACCGATGGGGGAGCACTACTTTCATTAAAATCTGTAACATTTTCTAATTGAACAAGCGAACCAGAATTAGATTT
>JALRHN010000050.1 GCA_023259575.1 Candidatus Kapaibacterium sp.
CATTCGTTCGATGCTGATGTGGGCTGCTATGTTCGCTGGTATCGTTATCGTATATATGCTAATGCATTCCAATCAGAAAAAAGAATGGGAAATTCCTTATACAAAGTATCAAGAATTTTTAAACAATAATAAAATAGCATCAGCAATTATAGAGAAGTCTCAAATCAATAGATATGTCTTCCATGGTACTTTAAAAGAACAAGTAGCATTTGAAGATAATGGAAGATTAGTTCAAATTCAAAATTTTACGACAGAATTAGGTTTTCTTGATAGTAAAATGGAAGAAGTATGGACAACAAAAAATATCTATTGGAAATATCAAGATGCCGAGAGCCCTTGGTGGGGAATGGTTATTTCCATTCTACCATGGATAGCTTTAATTGCAGTGTATATGTTTGTTATGAGAAGAATGCAGGGCGGCGGCGGTGGCCCCAAAGGGATACTTTCATTTGGTAAAGCAAGAATAAAAATGTTGAATGAAGTCGGTGGCAAAGTATTGTTTACTGATGTAGCCGGATGCGATGAAGCAAAATATGAATTACAAGAAGTTGTAGAGTTTCTTAAAGATCCATCTAAATTCCAAAAATTAGGTGGTAAAATTCCAAGAGGAGTTTTACTATTAGGTCCTCCAGGTACTGGAAAAACATTATTAGCACGTGCTGTTTCAGGAGAAGCTGATGTACCATTCTTCTCTATCTCTGGTGCTGAATTTGTTGAAATGTTTGTTGGGGTTGGTGCTAGCAGAGTTCGTGATTTATTTGAACAAGCCAAGAAAAATGCTCCATGTTTGGTTTTTATCGATGAAATCGATGCTGTTGGAAGACAAAGAGGTGCAGGCTTGGGCGGTGGACACGATGAAAGAGAACAAACGCTTAATCAACTATTAGTTGAAATGGATGGCTTTGAGCAAAATAGTGGTATCATAATTATTGCTGCAACAAATAGACCCGATGTATTGGATGCTGCATTATTAAGGCCAGGTAGATTTGACAGACAAGTTGTTGTAGACAGACCAGATGTTAAAGGAAGAGAAGCAATTTTAACTATTCATATGCGCAATGTTCCACTTCATGAAGATGTTAAAGCTGATGTTTTAGCTAAAGGAACACCTGGTATGTCTGGTGCAGACCTTGCTAATTTGGTTAATGAAGCTGCTTTATTTGCTGCAAGAAGAAATAGTAATTCCGTTACGATGAATGATTTTGAAAGTGCTAAAGATAAAATCATGATGGGCGTAGAAAGAAAAAGCATGGTAATTTCTGCCAAGGAAAAAGAAATGACAGCTTATCATGAGATTGGCCATGCACTCGCAGGTAAATTTTTAGAACTTAGTGATCCAGTTCATAAAGTTACTATTATTCCAAGAGGTAGAGCTTTAGGCGTCACATCCTATTTACCTTCAGAAGAAATGCATTCTTATTCTAGAGATTATTTAGATACACGAATCATAACATTATTAGCTGGCAGAGCAGCAGAAAAAATTGTCTTTAATCAATTAACTACTGGCGCTGGTAATGATTTAGAAAGAGCAACCGGTTTAGCCAGAAAAATGGTCTGCGAATGGGGCATGAGCGATGTAATTGGCCCAGTAATGGTTGCATCGAAGCATGAAGAAGTATTTCTAGGTAGAGAGATTTCACAAAAAAATGATTATAGTGAACAAACAGCTCAAGTAATCGACAAAGAAATTCGTTCTATATTAATAAATGCTAGCGATAAGGCTGAAGCACTTCTAAATGAGAATATTGATGTTTTACATAAAGCATCAAAAATATTATTAGAAAGAGAAACGATTGATGGCCAAGAATTAGATATGATCATACGAGGTGAAGAATTACCACCTTTAAAAATTATATCAAAATTGGCCAAATTAGTTAAGGATTTGCCTAAATCTGATAGTAGTACTCCGATTGATAATAATGAATCTCCGGCTGAGCCATCAATCGCCTAAAATGTAGTTGAATGTATTTTAAAAACCCTGTTTGCTAACAAACAGGGTTTTTTATGCATATAACCTTTTATAATATCGATGCAGGTTTTCATTGTAAATTTGCATCATCATACACGTAATTAAAAGTTGAATTCATGAGTTGGAATACCATAATTGGCCAAATCAGGGTTAAAGGAATAATTCAAAGAGCTTTGAAAGAGCAATCAATCGCTCATGCTTATTGCTTTTATGGTAATGAAGGTATTGGCAAGGAAGCTATTGCTTTTGAATTAGCAAAAGTTATGAATTGCATGAATCCTAAGGTTGCAAACGGAAACATTAATGCATGTGATAATTGTAAAAGTTGCAAAGAGGCGAATAATTTTGAACATCCAAATATCTCTTTAATTACTCCCCTACCAAGTTTTAAAGCTGGCACAGATGCAAAGCATGATGAATCACCATTATTAAAATTAAGTGATGATCATTATGCGGAGTATCAAAAACATATTCAACTCAAAATCCAAAATCCTTATCATACAATTCATCTACCAAATGCTCAGCAAATAAGAATAGCCTCAATTAGGGAAGTCAAAAAAAATATAAAGATGACTGCTGTTCAATCTGGAAGAAGATTCTTTATTGTCTCAGATGCAGAGAAAATGACTACGGAGGCTTCTAATGCCTTTTTAAAAACATTAGAAGAGCCTCATGACAATATTACTTTTATATTAATCACATCTAATAAAGAATTATTACCTAAAACTATTCTATCACGATGTCAACAAGTGTATTGCGATATTCTTACATCACAAGAATTAACAACATGGATACACACAACTCAAGATATACCGATTGACGAAGCAATGCTTATTCAAGCATTTGCTCAAGGAAGTATAACAAGAGCTTTAGAATTTCTTGATGAAGACATGAAAGGAATGCGTCTGGATATCATAGACTTATTGAGAATTTCACTAAAAAAAGGAATATTCATTGTTGATTTAATGTCCATGATAGACACATTGTTACACGATAAAAATAGATCAAAAGTCCAAATAATGATGCATTTATTGTACTTATGGCTTCGAGATTGTTTTTATTTCATTCAGAGTCCACTAGATCACAGTTTAATTGTCAATATAGACCAAACAGAAACGATTCAGAAATTTACAAATGCATTTCCAGATGCGGATTATCCAGCAATACTACAAGAAATTGAAAATAGTATTGAAATGATTAAACGCAATGTTCATATGCAATTAGTATTAATAACATTATTACTAAGTTGTAGACAGAATTTTTTATATAAGTCATCACATTTTTCTCATCATTCCATCCATTCAGGTTATTAATACTGATGTCAATATTGGATAGATATATTATAAAACAATTTTTGGGTACACTTATCTTCAGTATTGGGGCTTTAAGTATAATTTTTTTAATTGTAAATCTACTTGAAAGCTTAGATAAGTTTATAGATCAGAAAGTCGATATATCAATCATTTTTTCCTATTATCTTCACTTCTTACCAGAAATCATCAAATTATTATTACCAATCGCAATGTTAATGGCGGCACTATTTTCTATCGGTAGGCTTTCTAATCAAAGCGAAATTACTGCAATGAAATCAGGTGGAATGAGTTTGTATAGATTGATGTTTCCGCTATTCATTATAAGTTTATGTATTACTGCGGGACATCTATATTTTAATGGATGGATAGTACCAGAGTCTAATAAAAAGAAGTTAACAATCGAAAGACGTGATTTAAGAAAAGATACAGATAGAACATCAGTAAGCAATCTATTTCTGAGAGATTCATCTTTAAGGAATATTGTGATGCAATTTTATGATGGAATTACAAAATCTGGATCAGGCATTGCAATCGAAGAATATACTTCAGAGCATATACCTAGAATTAAAAAACGTATTGATGCTGAAACTATACAGTGGGATTCAACAAAGCATATATGGGTTTTGGGGAATGCATTCGAAAGAGTATTAAAAAATGATTCAACATTTGATTTTGAATTCGCATCTTACAAAAAATTACACGTACAGCTTTCGCTTCAACATGCAGATATAATGCGATTACAACAGTCACCTTCTGAATTAAATTTTGATGAACAAAAACTCTATATTTCATTGCTTGAAAAAGGTGGTAAAGATATTCGGATGCAATTAATAGACTATTATTCTCAATTTGCTTTCCCTTTTGCTAATGTAATTGTTATACTTTTTGCAATACCCTTTGCAGCTGTTAGAAAAAAATCTGGTTTGGCTATTGAAATAGCAACAGCTATGATTGTCTCTTTTGTCTATTTAGCTTGCACTAAAATTGGACAAAACATTGGATATTCAATGCAATTAGATCCAATCCTTGTGGGTTGGCTTCCAAATTCAATCTTTATCATAATCGCTTTTTTAAATATCTTTAGAATGCGTACCTGATTCTATTTGCTTCGAATTCGTATTTTTGCTTAGAATTCATTTTTGATTCAACTTCAGGTTAGTTCATGTCATTATCTGTTTCGCCTTATTCTCCAAAACATACTTTAAGAATAATTACTGCAGCTTCTTTATTTGATGGACACGATGCAGCAATAAATATCATGCGCAGAATCATTCAAAGTTCTGGTGCAGAGGTTATTCATTTGGGCCATAATAGATCGGCAATGGAAGTTGTAGATTGTGCAATTCAAGAAGATGCTCAAGCCATAGCCATGACAAGTTATCAAGGGGGCCATGTTGAGTATCTGATGTATATGCACGATTTATTAAAAGAAAAAAATGCCGGACATATAAAAATATTTGCTGGTGGTGGAGGAACAATTTTACCAACAGAAATCGAATTACTTCATCAATACGGTATATCAAGAGTATATTCACCTGATGATGGACGTTCTATGGGGCTTCAAGGAATGATAAATAATCTTCTAGAAATCTCTGATTTTTCAACTCCAAATCAATATGAAGGCGAAGATCTTTGGTCTGAAATAAAAAATAAAAATCCAAGAGCACTAGCTCAGGGCATTACATTAATTGAGAGAAATGAAATTTCTAGTGAAGAAATTACCCATAGATCACTTCCCTCTCTTAAGCAGATTCCTGTCTTAGGTATTACTGGTACTGGAGGAGCCGGGAAATCCTCATTAACGGATGAATTAATATTAAGGTTTTTAGAAGATTTCCCAGATAAAACACTAGCTGTATTATCTGTAGATCCCTCTAAAAGAAAAACTGGTGGGGCATTGCTTGGAGATAGAATTCGTATGAATTCAGTGAGTAATTCCAAAGTATTTATGCGTTCTTTTGCTACAAGACAAGCTAATATTGCCCTTAATCCAAATGTAAAACATGCTATTGATTTAATGAGATATGCAGAATTTGACTGTATTATTGTTGAAACAGCTGGAATTGGACAAAGTGACTCTGAGATAACTTCTGTTGCAGATATTGCTTTGTATGTTATGACACCCGAATTTGGAGCAGCTAGTCAATTAGAAAAAATCGATATGATAGACTTTGCAGATATTATAGCGATTAATAAATTTGACAAAAGAGGAGCTTTAGATGCTTTAAGAGATGTAAAAAAACAATTCCAAAGATCTCATAACTTATGGCATCTTAATCCCGAAGATATGCCTGTATATGGAACAATTGCTTCGCAATTCAATGATTCTGGAATTAATAATCTCTATTTTTCAATATTATCACTGCTAGCTAGTAAAAAAGACATTCATTGGGATAGTTCTTTGCATAAGAAGCAATCAGCATTGCAAAAAAAATCTATCATTCCACCGGAAAGGACAAGATATCTGGCTGAGATAACCGAAGAAAGTAAGAGATATGAAAAAATGATAGCCGAACAAGCAGAGATTGCTAGATCTTTGTTTCAAATTCAGGGCACTATGAACATTCTCAATAAAAAACAGTAAAAAAAAAGGAGAAATACATATTTCTCCTTTTTTTTATGCGGCTGCTTTTAATAATGAATCCAAGGCTGTTTTTAATATTAACATCATGGTTCCCCTAGCCTCTTCACTTATAGAATCTTCTTCTGATTCGTCTTCATCTTCATCCAATACTAAAGCTTCTGATATAGAAGCCAATACATGTGGCTGAGGATAATTGGCCAATAAATCTTCTACAACAGCAATGCCATCACCTTCTGATTCTCCATCTAATTTTTCCATCAAAGAAATATTCTTTTCTTCTAAATCAATTATCATTTCTTCTGAAATCATAGATAATTTTTTTGCTGAATGGGCAACAATTTGCCACAATACAACGCCGATATAAAGCATTTGCTCTGCTTCAGTATCAGAAAACTCATCTGGAGCACTCATAATATAGGTAAGCAATTCAGGCTGTTTTTCACTCATGGTATTTATCAAGCCCATTGCCTGCTCTTCTTGCATACTTCCTACTTTAGACCATATAGCATCAACTACTTCTGGTTCAATCATCTGCATATTTTTTTCCTCTTTATATATGATATACCTTATATATTATCTATAAGGCATGGTTAATTGTTCTAGTTCTATCAAATTGTTGAATGCATCTTCATTAGATTGACCACACATCGATATTGATGGTTGCAAAGTTAAACAAACCTTAGGTCTGTTTTCATTACCAAATAATGTACATTCATTGTTATCATTCAATTGGATACATCTAATTCCAGCTGGTTTCCCATTAGGCATACCTGGAATTGATGATGAAATTGAAATTACGATACAACAGGCAGCACATCCTTTTCTGCATTCCATATGTATATCAATGTTGTTTTACGAAATCTTCAATCTCTTTAATCCATATATGTGCATGTGCATCACTTGGCATGCGGAGATCTGTTCTTGGCGATAAAGAAACAGATCCAATTTTAACACTATCCGGCATACAAGAACGCTTAAATTGTTGCGAAAAAAATCGTTTGTAAAATATGATAAGCCATGAACATATCTCTTTAACAGAATACATATCTGCAAAAGTATACTGTGCAATTGTAATTATTTTTGTTGGAGAAAATCCAAATCGAAGCATATAGTATAAAAAGAAATCATGCAGAATATATGGTCCAATCTGATCTTCTGTTTTTTGTACGATATCTCCAGCAGCATCAAATGGCAAGAGCTCTGGAGAAACTGGTGTATGTACAATATCAAGTAGAATGTCTTTTATAACAGCATTATTTTCTTTACTTGCATACCATTCTATCAAACTTTTTACCAATGTTTTAGGGATTCCAGCATTGATAGCATACATGGACATATGATCTCCATTATATGTACACCAACCAAGTGCTAATTCACTCATATCACCTGTTCCAACTACAATAGCTTTATGTTGATGAGCAATATCCATTAATATTTGTGTTCTTTCTCTGGCTTGAGAATTTTCATACACAATTGATAAATCATCAGGTGAGTGAGAAATATCACTAAAATGTTGTAAAACTGCTTTTGAAATAGGAATTGTTCTTAATGTTAATCCTAAAGAATCAACTAAAGTTATTGCATTATTTTTTGTTCGTATTGTTGTACCAAATCCTGGCATAGTAACAGCAATTATGGATTTTTTATCCAGTGATAATTTGTCAAAAGCTTTATAACATGCAAGTAAAGCAAGAGTAGAATCTAAACCACCAGACACACCAATAACTACAGAATTAAGTCCAATATGTTTTAAACGTCCTGCTAAAGCAGTTGATTGAATTTCTAATATTTCAGAATAACGCTTATCATAATCAGAAGCATGAACAGGAATAAATGGAAATTTATGTAATTGTCTGTGTACAGTATCTACTTCTGTATCTAAAAAAGTTGGTAGTTCTATTTGTTGACATTCCTGATAATTTCCTTTGCCAAAAGTACTTGTTTTTACGCGTTCATGCTGCAATAAGTCAATATCAATATCTGCTATTGCAATTTGAGATGTAAATGTAAATCTCTCTGTTTCAAATAGGATTTTTCCATTTTCTGCAATTATTCCATGACCAGAAAACACTGTGTCTGTAGTTGATTCACAAGCACCAGCTGATGCATAACAATATGCTGTTATAGTTGATGCCGAATGAGCTGCAACGAGTGATTTTCTATAATCAGCTTTACCTACTGTTTCATTACTTGCACTTAAATTTGCAATTAATACTGCTCCATTTGCAGCATAATCTGTACTTGGTGGATTAGCAGACCATACATCTTCACATATCTCAATTGCAAAAGAGATATTTCCTGCTTTAAATATAGTACCGGTGCCAAAACCAATAATGATATCTGCATTATTAAGTGAAATTTCATTATCTGAATAAGCAAGTTCTAAAGATGAAGCAAACCATCTTTCTTCATAAAATTCAGCATAATTTGGTAAATATGTTTTGGGCACTGCATAATGGATTGTTCCACCTTCTAAGATTACTCCACAATTATATAATTTGGAATTAAATCGTAATGGTGCCCCCACAATAACATAAACGCCACTTGGTACACATGAAGCTAATTCAATAAGAGCTTTTTCTGCAGATTGTAAAAGACTTTTTTGAAAAAATAAATCCCCACATGTATATCCTGTTAAAGATAATTCTGGAAATACTAGAAACTGAACTCCTTTTCCAATTGCTTCTTGAATGATCTGTTTATGTTGCTGAACATTAAAAGGAATATCAGCAATGCGTAGAATTGGTGATACAACTGCGGTTCTTATATATGATAATGCTGATAATTTCATGTATTTTTTTAATTGATTTTTTCTTTCATTTTTTAATATATCATACATCGGGTACAATTTATGGTATTTGATGTATTCTCTTGTAAAATACAAATCCATTCTTTGAATAAAGTTTGGTAAATAACTTATGTTCTTGCATTTCTTTTTCATGCTTTATTTTAGCTACAACATATACATCTTTATCAATAGATCCATTATATAGTGTATGTTCATCTATGCTTTTATCATCTATATTCATTGAATAGTTTACAGATGGTTGTTTTTGACTATAATACAAATGCGCATAACTTTTAAAATGATAAGGATATACATGAATATCTTTACCTTGTAAGCTTTGATAGAACTCTATTGCAGATCCTTGCGTATATGCTTCTATTTTAGGAGCAATAATCGGAAGAAATAACCATAAAGTTGGAATTGTTGATAAGAACACAGTGTAAATACCCTTACGTTTGTGTCCCCTATGCATCATCATAATACTTACAAATCCACCAATCAAAAAAATCAAAGGGATCAATAATTCATAGCCAAACCATTGAACTTGTGCTTCTAAATTGGCTTTGACAAAAGGATCTTTTACTAAGTGAATTATAGAATTTTTGTATATGCCTAATATGGGGACAGCAGCCAAAAGTATAGTCCAAAACACTATGCCAATTGCTAAAAATACTTTTATAATAGAAAAACTATTCGCTGATTTTAAAGAATCATATATATACTCAGCTGCTAAATATGTCAAAGGGAAATAGCATAAAGATGAATAATGTATAATTTTTGTAGAAACTATTGAGAATAGAATAAGTACTATCCAAAACAATACTTTCATCAATAATTCAATATGTGATGAAGCTTGAAATTGTATAGTTTTTCTGAATGCAAAAATTGATGTAGGAAAACATCCTATTAGAAGAATTATAATATGATAATAGATTGGGCCGCTATGTCCAGCATCTCCAGTTCTAAATAATCGAATTTGATACTGAATAAACTCTCGCAAAAACCATGTTCCATGTTGAAATACTTCTATACCAAACCACATTGAAGCCATAAACACAGAAACTGCAATTGTCAGTAATGGGTAAAGTACTATTGACATTGCTTTCTGTGATCTAAAGCTCTGAATTACTAAGTAAATTAGATATACAAGAAAATAGATTAGAAGTGCCACAGGTCCTTTAGTTAGCATAGCACATCCAATACTTATACCACCAATAATATATGCTAATAATTGTTTATTCTTAAAAACAGGAAGAAAAGGTATAATTATACCTAAAAAGATAAATAGATTGAACCAAGGATCTATAATGCCAGATTTAAAGTAAAAATGTGGCAAAAATGAACCAATAAACGTTAATAGCCAGAGCAATCCGAAATGCTTATCTTTTAAAGAAGATCCTATTGAGAACAAAAGAGGAAGGGTTATTATTCCGCAAATAGCATTTGGAAATCGTGCAGCATATTCAGAAACACCAAACACTTTCATAGAAAGCGCTTGCATCCATATAAAAAGCGGAGGTTTTTCCCAAAATGGTTTAAAATCAATTTGAACTTGAAGATAATTTCCTGTGATTAACATTTCTCTTGCTGCTTCGGCAAAATTAATTTCGTCCCAATCAAAAAGTCTAACAGAACCCAAAAAAGGCATTAATACCAAACATGAGATAAGGCAAATCAATAATATTGGGTATTTTTTAACATAATTAATCATGCTTTAATACCTAAGTGCTAAAGTATTTTGCACACTATGTTGATAATGCATAATCACTGATTCTATTCCTTTTTCTAAAGAAATGGCAGATTGCCACCCCAGAGATTTTGCTTTGTCAACACATAACAATTTTTTGGGTGTCCCATCTGGTTTATTCTTATCAAACAGTATATCCCCTTCGTAATCTACTTTATTAGCAATTAATTCAGCTACTTCTTTAATCGAACAATCGACACCTGTACCAATATTTATACAGATACCAGCTTGTTCAGCATCTATATTGTTCATAAAATACACTGCTGCATCAGCACAATCATCTGCATGTAAGAATTCTCTATATGCATTACCACTTCCCCATAAACTAATACTATTTTTTTCAATTCCGAGATTCGATAAAAAGATATCTATTTCATCATGATTCATATCATGTGGGATATCATTGCTTAATAATAAATCCTTTTTAACTGACGCATAATCATTGTCTTGCAACATTTTTGCCAATATAAATTTTCTAATCAAAGCTGGCAATACATGTGAATTATGGAAACCAAATGAATCTTGATTACCATATAAATTAGTAGGCATTAAAGAGATGAAATTACAATGATATTGTTTATAAAAAGATGTGCACAATGAAATTGCGGCAATCTTAGCCAGAGCATAAGGCTCATTTGTTGGTTCTAATGCTCCTGTTAACAAATACTCTTCTTTTATCGGTTGAGGACAATATTTAGGATAGATACAAGATGATCCTAAATTGACAAGCTTTTTAACTTTATATGTATACGATGCATTAATGATATTCAATGCAATTGCTAAATTATCTGAGATGAAGTCTGCAGGATAGTGTGCATTTGCATATATGCCTCCAACTTTAGCTGCAGCTAAAAACACATATTCGGGCTTTGAATCATGAAAAAAATGTGATACTTCTTGCTGATTTCTTAAATCTAAATCTGAACTTGATTGTGTGATAATATGAGAAAATCCCTGTTTTTCCAGGGATTTCACTATTGCACTTCCTACCAAGCCAGTATGCCCGGCTACATATATTCTTGCATCAGATTCCATATAATATTATTGCTTTTTCAAAATTGTAAAAGACTGAAAAAATTTATTCACAAATGGAAGTTCAGTTTTACCTTTTGATGTTGTTGTGTAGAGAATTTGATAAATTCTTGGTGGATTATATACATGATCACAGCGTATATATATCATAGTATCTTTGGTAGCTTTGGCAGTAAAGTACATTGTTCTATTATGATATAAACCTTCTTTTAATACTTTAATTTTTCTTTGAATTGTTCCATCCATATTCTTTACAAGTTGATTTTGCAAAGTATCAAGAAAGGCAGAAGGATTATTTGCCAATTCAATATCTATAGCTCGAATATTATCATATGAAATATCAAAATGACCAATCATTGCAGAACCCTGATTGCTATTTGCTGAGTAGGAATAGAATTGAGTACCACCAAACTTTGTCATGATACCAGTACTATCTATTTTAGGTTTGGGAAGACTACCTGGAAATGCAATCGAGAAATCATTGTTCATTCCAAAAATCACTTTGCTTTTAGCTTCAGTCTTTTGTTTTGTAGATTGTTTTTTCTTTTTTTTAGCTTCGGCAATACCAAACACCAGAACACATATAAGTAAACAAGCGCTTAGATTTTTTGATACATACATTATATTCAACTCTTATTTAATAACTAGAAAAACAGATAATTACTATTTCATATTATGAGTTTAGTAATGTTTTAAGTAGTCAGAATTCGTGCCAACCTTTCAAGATCTGCATGATTTTTTGTATTATGTTGCTGATGTTCTAAGGAATGTAATGCATAATTAGTAAGTGCAGTATATATTTTCAATATGTCAGAATTATGTTCTAATACTGATATATGTTTATTAATTGTTTGAGTATCTCCCCTTTTTATTGGGCCAGTTAGGGCTTCAATTGGAGGCTGATTGTTCTCTAAAGAGTGCAAAGCATTTTGTAGAGAAGTTTTCATGATAAGTGGTAATAGTATTGAAGGGTCTATATCAGCTGTCTTGCAAAGATCTGAAGCTAATTGAGTTAACACAACTAGAAAATTAGATGAAATGACTGCAGCAATATGATATAGTGATTTATCACGAAGAATGTCATCTGATAATACGATTGGAACACCTTTCACTTGTTCAATAAAGCTATTACATAATGATTGATTTTCTTCATCT
>JALRHN010000051.1 GCA_023259575.1 Candidatus Kapaibacterium sp.
AATATATTAATGCTTATAAAAAAGAAGGAATTGATATTTGGGGCATAACAGTTATAAATGAACCTCATGGAAATGGGAATAATTGGGAGAGTATGTTATTTACTCCTTTAGAAATGACAACATTTGTTCAGACATATTTAGGACCTGTGTTTGAACAAAAAGGATTGAGAGATATAAAGATTTTGGGATATGATCAAAATAGGGCGGGATTAAAAGAATGGGTAGATACTATGTACAAAGATGAATCATCATCAAAGTATTTTGCAGGCACTGCAATACATTGGTATGAAAGTACATATGATTATTTCCCTAAAGCACTTCAATATGCATATAATAAGGCCCCAGATAAATATATTATTCAAACCGAAGCTTGTATCGATGCAGAAATTCCACACTGGAAAGATGATGCTTGGTATTGGAGTGAAGAAGCAACTGATTGGGGTTATGATTGGGCTCCAGCACATGAAAAATATTTGCATCCTAAATATACGCCTGCCTTTAGATATGCCCGCGATATAATAGGTTGCTTAAATAATAGAGTTCAAGGTTGGATAGATTGGAATATGGTATTGGATAAACAGGGCGGGCCTAATTGGTTCAAAAATTGGTGTATTGCTCCAATTATAGCAGATACAGAACATGATGAAATTTATATAACACCTTTGTATTATATACTATCTCATTTTAGTAAGTTTATAAGACCAAATGCAATGATTATCAATGTGGATAATAAAGATGAATCTATAATGACAGTTGCTGCACTCAATCCTGATTCTTCAATTTCTTTAACAGTATTTAATCCAGAATCCAGATCAAAAAATCTTAAAGTACATCTACATAAACAAGATGTTTATGTTAAGATAAGTGGTAAAGCCTTACAAACAATTGTCTTTTCTAAATAATGCAATAGTGCTATGCTTCAAACAAATACTCAAACAAAAGATAGAGTTTCTTTTATTCAAAAAGCAGCATTTGGTTCAGGCCATTTGGTTAATAATTTATTACCTGGATCTCTGGGTGTATTTTCATTTTTTTTACTAACTACATTTGGTATAGATCCATTTTTAGCAGGATTACTTGGAGGAATTCCTCGTATTTATGATGCTCTTATAGATCCAATTATGGGGTATATATCAGATAATACTACTTCTAAATGGGGTAGAAGAAGACCCTATATCTTTATTGGAGCAATATTAAGTGGAATACTATTTGCAATATTATGGCAGCTGTATCCAGAAAATTCTCAAACATATAATTTTTGGTATTTTTTATGTTTTTCGATTTTGTTTTTAACAGGAAATACAATTTTTGCAGCGCCATTGATAGGTTTAGGGTATGAAATGACATTTGACTACAATGAAAGAACACGATTAATGGGTTTTTCTCAAACTGTTAGTCAATTTGCTTGGATGTTAGTACCATGGTTATGGGTGATGATTGCAAGTCCTGAATTATTTAGTAATCAAGGAGAGGGAGTAAGACATCTATCTATAGTTGTTGGAGCAATTTGTATGATTTTGGGGATTATGCCTGCTATCTTTTGTAAAGAAATTGATCAAGAAGCAGTCAAAAATAAAGATGATATCCAATGGAAAAATTTATGGAGTAATCTTAAAAATTTATTTCTTTCAATGAAATTAATATCTAAAAATAAGCCGTTTATGAAATTGTGTGCAGCTACATTTTTAGTATTTAATGGATTTCAAATGGTTGCATCATTTAGTTTTTTTATCATTTTGTTTTATTTATATAATGGAAATATAGAGCAAGCTGGAAATTGGCCAGCATGGTTTTCAACCATAAGTGCTGTAGCAACCGCTTTTTTAGTAATTCCAATTATCACATGGATGTCTAATAAATTAGGTAAAAGAAAAGCATTTATCGTTTCGACATTTCTATCAATCATTGGATATATACTAAAGTGGTGGGGATTTTCTCCTGGAAATCCCTGGATGATGTTTATTCCTATTCCATTTTTATCATTTGGCCTAGGTGGCTTGTTTACATTAATGATGTCTATGACAGCAGATGTGTGTGATTTAGACGAATTGATAAATGGAATGCCAAGAAAAGAAGGCACTTATGGTGCAATATATTGGTGGATGGTAAAATTAGGACAAGGATTAGCTTTGGTTCTTGGAGGCTTAGTTCTTAAATATATTGGATTTCAAGGAGGCGCTCCTACTCAAACTGCAGAAACAATAACGAATCTTCGTTTAGCTGATATTGCAATTCCTTCTCTTACTGCACTCTTAGCAATAATTGTAATGTGGAATTATGATTTAAGTGAAGAAAAAGCTGATGCCATAAAAGCTGAGTTAATCAAAAGAAGAGGCGAATTGTAACTTTCTGTCAGCAAAAGTTTTTTTTACCATGACTTTTCCTGTTTTTTCAATGGAATTTTTTTTCATACAATTGTGTTCGAATAGTTACAATTTTTTAACTAGATTATCTTTTTTAATACGTTAATAATTCACAATCATTTTTATCAATTTTACCTATAAGTAATATGAAAAGCTTTTTACTTTTATTCTCTTTGTTTTTTGCTTCGATTGCTTTATATGCTCAACCAAAAAATAATGCAGCTACACCTCCAACACGTGGTGCGGCAGATGTAATTTCTATTTATGGAGGTGTTTATACAAATATCTCTGGTGTAAATTTTAATCCAAATTGGGGACAATCTGGTGCTGTAAATCCAGCTTATGATCCTGGTACCGGAGATGTAGTTTTAGCCTATACTAATTTTAATTATCAAGGAACAGGCTTTGAAGGCAATGCTCAAAATGCTTCAGAAATGGAATATGTTCATATTGATATTTGGACAAATAATGCAACAAATGTAAAATTCACACCTATCGATAATAGTGGTACTGGTGCTGGAGAAACATTGGTTGAAGTTCCCGTTAAGACTGGAGAATGGAATAGCGTTGACCTACCAAAAAGTGCTTTTACAGGCATGACTTGGAAATCAGTATTTCAATTAAAATTTGATTGTCAAGGTGGAACAAGTCCATCTGATATTTATCTAGACAATATCTATTTTTGGAAAAAACCAGCAGCCACTGGTGAAGATGCTACATTAAAAGATTTAAAAATTGATGGTACTACAATTCCTGGTTTTGCTCCTAGCGCATTAAAGTATTCATATGGCGTTCCAGGCGGTGGATCTGTTCCTCAAATTACTGTAGCTACTACAAATGATGATAAAGCAACAGTAACAAAAATTACACAAGCAACTGCAGTTCCTGGTGATGCAACTATTCTTGTAACTGCTGGAAATGGAACAACAACTGCAACGTATACTATTTCATATTTCTATAGTTCTCCAGAAAATCCTGCACCTACACCTACAAACAAAGAAGTTATTTCTCTTTATAGTGATGCATATACTAATGCCACTGTAGATACATGGAATACATCTTGGAGTCAAGCAACTTTTGAAGCAACTACAATTAAAGGTAATGCTACATTGAAATATACCAATGTGGGATTTAATGGTATTGAAACTACAAGTAAACCAATCGATGCTTCTTCTATGAAATCATTACATATGGATGTTTGGACACCAAATATAACCGTGTTTAATGTTAAACTTGTTAGTTTTATGGGTGATGGCTTTGCTGGTGCAAATGGCGATTCAGAAGCAAATATTAATGCTAATTTAACTGCTTATAAATGGAATCACATTGAATTTCCATTATCTGATTTTACAAATGCTGGCTTAAAAAGCTTAAAAGATTTAAATCAATTCATTTTTACTAGTACTCCATTTGGTTCAGGCATAGTGTATATTGATAATATATATTTTGCTAATGATCAAGCTTCTGGTATTCAAGATAAAGCTGAGATGCAAAATTCTTTATATCCAAACCCAGTGAATCAAGGATCAATTCTGTATACAAATGATGCTATAAGCAGCATTGAAGTATTCAATATTAATGGACAAAAAGTATTAGAAACTAAAGAATCATCCTTTAGCATTGCTGGTTTGATCCAAGGTATGTATACTGTGAAAATGTTTGATCAATCTGGCGCAATAAGTATTCAAAAACTTATTATTAGATAATAAAGATATACGTATTTTTTAAAGCCCATTCTTTTAAGGATGGGCTTTTTCTTTATTAATACTTTCTATATGCTAAATTCTAGATTAAAAAAGATTCTAATAAGTATTACCATAATACTTTTCATTCCTGTTTTTGGAAGATTATGTACAGATGATTTTCAATGGGCTTTGCCTGATTTTATTATCGGTGCAATGTTACTATACGGAACTGGTATTATCATAGACTTCATCCTTAGGAAAATTCAGAAAAAATCACATAGAATTGCATTATGCTGCTTTATATTATTACTTTTAGTATTTATTTGGGCTGAACTTGCGGTAGGTTTAATAGGTACGCCTTTTGCGGGAAATTGATTGTTCTCTCTTCCTTATTTTCATTAATTTGCATGCACACATAAGAGTATTTAAACATGAGTAAATTTTCAATAGCATATTGGACATCAACCGGCGTTTTTTCTGCTATGATAGCATTAGATGGAATTGGTGGTATTACACATCAACAAGCTGGAATTGAAGCACTTCAACATTTGGGATATCCTGAATATCTGATGTCTATAACAGGAATAGCAAAACTCTTAGCTGTTATTGCTTTATTACAAACAAAATATCCCATTATCAAAGAATGGGCTTTTGCAGGACTTGCCTTTAATTTTATAGGCGCTTCTATGTCTCATTATTATATTCATGATGATATTGTAAAAACCATATTTCCCCTGGTTTTCTTAGCTATTATGTATATACCATATTTTCTTTGGAAAAGGAAACAGATACTTGCTATTCAATATGATTTACCTTCTATTTCCCAATAGAAATATTGAACCGTGCAAGCAGTTCATTCAGCAAAATCATTCTGAGAATTCATCTACTTTAATTTCTTATCAAAGATTGAATTTTGTAGAACTATAATCTGTTCTTGTACTTATGAAATCTGTATTTTTGCCTTTCCAAAACATAAATTTCATTGATATTAACATTCATGATTAAAGACTTAATCAATAGATTCACCAATAAAAAGCACGATTCAATATTATCTCATGATGCTTTTTTTAATGAGTTAAGAGATAAAGAATATGCCCGATTAGATAAGAAAAGGCATATATATCTAGACTATACAGGTGGAAATCTGTATGCTGAATCACAATTGATGAAGCATCAGGATATGCTTAAAGACAATGTATTTGGAAATCCTCACTCTACAAATCCATCTTCGAAATTAGCTACTGATTTAACAGAGAATGCAAGAAAAAAGGTTATAGAATACTTTAATGCACAAGACTACTTTTGCATTTTTACACAGAATGCTTCTGGTGCTTTACAGATTGTTGGAGAATGTTATCCTTTTGGATTGGATAGTCATTTTTTACTACTTGCTGATAATCATAATTCAGTTAATGGAATTCGAGAATATAGTAAAAGCAAAGGTGGTTCATTTAGTTATGTTCCTACTTATTATGATGATTTAACTATAGACGAACATCAACTGCTAGAATCATTGCAACAATATGATAATAAAAAACATAAGTTATTTGCTTATCCTGCTCAATCAAATGTTTCTGGGGTAAAGCATGATTTATCTTGGATAGCTAAAGCTCAAGAATATGGATGGGATGTCCTTTTAGATGCAGCCGCATATGTTCCATCAAATACACTTGATTTACAAAAAGTTTCTCCAGATTTTGTATCCGTTTCATTTTATAAAATATTTGGCTATCCCACAGGTTTAGGCTGTTTATTAGTAAAGAAAAGCAAATTCAATACATTGCAAAAATGTTGGTTTGCCGGTGGCAATGTAACAATGGTAGCAGTTTTAGCCCCACATCATTTTCTGCATGATAATCATGAACGATTTGAAAATGGAACAATAAATTATCTTGATATTCCAGCAATTACGATAGGATTGGATTTTATTGAATCCATTGGAATGAAGAGAATAAATGAAAGGGTTCAATCTTTGATACATTATGCATACAAAGAATTAGAACATTTACAACATGATTCAGGTGTCAAACAGCTTCTTTTATATGGTCCAAAAGATAGATCTAAAACCGGCGGAACCCTAATCATGAGTTTTATTAATCCAGATGGATCAATAATACCATTTGAAACAATAGAGCAATTATCAAATAAAGTAATGATATCACTTCGTTCTGGTTGTTTTTGTAATCCAGGAATAGATGAAATCTTTAATTGTGTTACTAATCAAGAATTAGAACAATTTTTCTCTGGTAGAACCAGTGGAAATTATACAGATATGTTTAATTTTCTTCAAAAAATGCGAGGAGCTACCAGAATATCTTTAGGTATAGCAACAACTAAATCTGACATAGATACTTTTATTGAATTTGTAAGGTCTTTAAAGAATAAAACCATACAAGGCTCATTTCCTTCACATTAAAGATATTCATACATTCTATCGATTTCATCTTTATATTTTGCTTCTACTATTTTCCGCTTTACTTTTTGTGTCATCGTAATCTCACCAGCATCAACAGAAAAAGGAATTCTTTTTAATGTGAAATTTCGAATACGTTCAAACTTTGCTAAATCTTTTCCTAAAACTTGAATATCTTTTTCTACCCATGATTTTATGTCTTTATCATGAATAAATGGTTCTGACTGTGCAAAAAACTCTTCTTTCTTTCCAAATGCTTCTTTGAGTTCTTCTTTATTAGGAACAATGATAGCTGTTATATATTCTCTTTTATCTCCAATCAAAAAAATCTGCTCGATTTTAGTGCTTCTAGAATACATGTTTTCAATTGGTGTAGGATATACATTCTTACCAAAACTGTTGACAATCATATTTTTGATACGATCTGTAATTTTAACATAGCCTTTATAGAATGTACCAATATCACCTGTATGAAACCAACCATCTGCATCAATAACCTCAGCAGTGGCCTCAGGTTTATTCCAATATCCTTGCATTACATTTGGCCCTTTTACTAAAACTTCTCCTTCTTCACAAGAAAAAGCTGGGTCAAAACTATCATAATTTTGTACAGTGAGCATTTCTTTTGTTTCAGGATTTTGTATTGCCACTGTACATCCTGGAGCAACACGTCCTACGGTTCCAAAAATCTGTCTAGAAAATTCATTAACACTCACTAATGGAGATGTTTCTGTTAAGCCATAACCTTCTAAAACGCGTAAATCTAAGTTTTTGAAGAAGATACCTACATGAGGTGGTAAGGCTGCCCCTCCGGCGACAACAATACGTAATCTACCTCCCATTTTCTGTTTAATCTTCTGAAATACTAATGCATCAGCAATTGATAATGTTAAAGAAAGAAATATACCTGGTTGTTTTCCATCTTCATCTAATAAACGTTTTTTATTGCCTTGGTTAAATGCCCATTGGAATATTTTGGTTTTTAATCCACCTGCAGATAAAGCGTTTTTTTGTGCTTTATCATAAATCTTCTCTAATAATCGTGGAACCGACGCCATAACAGTTGGTGAAACTTCTTGGATATTTGTAGCTATTGTTTCTATTCCTTCTGCAAAAGCAATCGTGCCACCAATAAATGTACATAGATAATATGTTGCTAGGCGTTCAAAAACATGACATAATGGTAAAAAAGATAGAAATACATCATCAGGACCAATCTCTCTTACAATTGTAGTGGCTGCCTTTGCATTACTAATAAAATTATTATGAGTTAGCATTACTCCTTTAGGTACTCCTGTAGTTCCTGAAGTATAAATCAGCGATGCTAAATCATCTTTTTGTACAGATTGAAATATATGTTCAATTTCATTTTTATGTTCTGATGCAATCAATGCCCCACTTTTAATTGCAGATTGTATTGTCATTAATGAAGAATATTGTTCTGTAGTTTCGAAACTAGTATATAATCGTTCTAAAGAAGTGCCTTTCGAATTGATATTTATAATTCTTCTTAAAAGGAATGGACTTCCAATAATAATTGCTTTGGCACCACAATCCCTAATTATATACTCAATTTCTGTTTCTGATAATGTAGGATATATAGATGCATTTACTAATCCTAATTTCATACATGCTTGGTCGAAATATATATATTCAGGACAATTCTCTAGAATAAATGCAACACAATCTCCTTTTCTTAAGCCCATTTCATATAATGATCCAGCTATTGCATCAATTTTTTCTAAGGCTTGTTGAAAAGTAATATCATGATATAATCCATCTTTTTTAAATCGTAAAAAAACAGCTTCCGGATTTCTTAAAGAAAATGCAGAATTGAGAAATAAATGGTGTAGAGAGTGTGTATTCATAATTATAGTAATATATATTGAACTGTTTTTTTGTAAACTAATAAAAAAATAAAACAAAAAATATTATCAGTTATCACTCGATTCTTTTAATCAAAGAGAAATCAAGCAATGGTTCTAAAAATTTCAGTAATTTTCATATGATTGTATCATTAATATTCGCAATAACATGAAATATAGCCTCTTATTTGTACACATTTTATGCTCTGTTTGCATAGTATATGCAAAAGATATTCCGCAATACACAGAATATGACAATAAAATTCCTGGAATTATTAAAAGCTATAAACCTGCTTATGATGAAATGTATCCAGATTGGGCTAAAAAACTATATATATATCCCGTAAACGCCCAGGAAATCGAAAAAGAATTTGAAGAATATATCTCTAAAAATCCTGGAAAACATAATGCTATCATAAGATATTATAAGCAATGGATGAGAGCAATTGCACCATATACTGATAATACTGGAACAATCCATATACCAGTAGACAAAAAAAGTATTATTAAGTCAATTTATTCTTCGGAACAAGTATTATCAAATAAAGCAAATTGGCAGTTTTGGGGTCCAAAAGAAACTGTATGGTTAAATGAAAATGGAAATACTGCACCATGTCCATGGCAAGTAAATATCTATTCTTTTGATGTTTCAATGTCTAATAATGATATTCTATATTGTGGAACAGAGACAGGTTATATTAATAAAACAACTGATAAGGGATTAACTTGGCAAATTCAAGCAAAAGATTATTACTTTGGTGGCGGAATTTTAGCAATAGCAATACATCCCACAAATCCATTGATTACTTATGTTTCTGCGGGAAATCAGATTCATAAAACAATCGATGGTGGAAAAAACTGGACAAAACAATTATCTACTCAATTTAGCGCCGATCGATTAAAAATTGATCCTATAAAGCCTAATACTGTGTATGCTGCCTCTCCTTCTGGTTTATTTAGAACAACAGATGCTGGATCTACATGGACAAAAGTGTGGTCTGGCAAAACCTATGACATAGAAATAAAGCCCGCTACTACTCAATATGTATATGCTTTAAGCGAGCAATCAAATGGAAATTTTACTATCATTCAAAGCAATGATGGTGGTATTACATTTAATCCCCAAATGGAATTTCCTCAGAATATTCCTTCTAAGTCTGGAGGCCTATTATCAATAAGATTAGCCCCAGGAAATCTTACAGCACTCTATGTGATTATGTTAAGTTCAGATGAAATTCCTTTATTATATAAAGGATTTTGTACCGAAACTTCTTCTGCATGGACAAAACTAGCAACTGGTAAAACCACAGCCTTTCCGATGGATAATTGGCAAGGATATTATGATTTAGTATTAGAGGTATCTCCTAAAGATTCTAATATTATATATACTGGAACTGCTTCTTTATTTAAATCCACAAATGGTGGTTCTACATTTTCAATCGTTGGGGGATATGGAGGTAAATTTGCTGTGCATCCAGATCAGCAAGACATGAAAATTATGCCAAATGGAGATACCTGGATTTCTACAGATGGTGGATTAACATTATCTACAGATAATTTTGTGAATACTGCTAATGCTAAAGCATTAAATAATGGTATTGTTGGGTCTGATTTTTGGGGATTTGACCAAAGTTGGAATGAGGATCTTACTGTAGCTGGACGTTATCATAATGGAAATACTGCAATTGCTGATTTTTATAATCCTAAAGCTCTTCGTATGGGTGGGGCTGAATCGCCAACTGGTTGGGTGCTTAATGAAAAAGACCGTCATGTTGCATTTAACGATTTAGGCGATGGCTGGATTTTACCCAAAACAGCTACAGATCAGCCAGAAGGTCGTTTTACATTTAGTAAATTTCCAAATATGGAAGAATATGGCGGGCGTAGAAGCAATTTAGTACATCATCCTTTGTATAGTGCTCACTTATTTGTTGGTGAAGGGAATGGATTTTGGAAATCTACTGATAGAGGAATAAGCTGGAATTTACTCTATGATTTTGGAAAAACTGTTAGATATTTTACTGTTAGTTCAAAAAATCCTTCTATTATATATGCAGATATTGCTGGCTTAGGACTTCATAAAAGTACGGATGGAGGAAAAACATGGCAAGCAAAAGGTTCATTATATCAATCTCCTAATGCAAATGCTAATTGGAAAGGATTAATTCATATTTCATTATCCCCATTTAATGATCAAGTACTCTATGTATGCTTATCAAATGGCACATGGTCTGCAGATATCGGAAAAGTATTTACTTCTACAGATGGTGGTGATTCTTGGACCGATATCACCTATGGTTTAAATGAATATATGAAATGTACTGTAGTTCAACCCTCTGATGGAGAAGATCTCATATATCTTTTTACAATTGCACGTCAGAATAAATCAGCTAAAGTATATTATAGAAAAGCTTCGCAAGTAAATTGGACATTGTTTTCAGATAATTATCCAGCTGGTATGGTTGTTAATGCAGCAATGCCTTTTTATAGAGATGGTAAATTGCGAGTTGGTGGCAATGGTGGTGTTTGGGAAACATTATTAGCTGATACTTCTTTTACTCCAATTGTTCAACCCTGGGTGCCCGTTCAAAAACTAGGTTGTTATACCGATACAATTCAATTTAATGATCATTCAATAGCCATAGAATCTCATATCAAAAGAACCTGGAATATTAGTCCAGCTCCGCTTTGGATAGACGATATTCATATCAGAAATCCTAAAGTGGTTTTTGGAAAACCAGGTAATTATGATATAAGCTTATCTTTACAACAAAATGGCGCAGAATATGAAAATCTTATTCAAAATATGGTAACTGCTGTTGATTGTCCTTCTATAACTACATGTAATAATCCAGCTTTTATCCCCAAAAAAGATTGGTCTTTACTGTATTATGATAGCGAAGAAATATATGATCCAGGCCTTGCTAAAATGTCTTTTGACGATGATCCATCTACAATATGGCATACCAGATGGAGCACAGGAACAGATACATTACCTCATGAAATTCACTTTGATTTAGGACAAGAATATCGACTATACTCTTTTGCATATCAAGGTAGATCTCAAGGATCAAATGGGCGTGTAAAAGACTATGAATTATATCTTTCAAATGACACTTTAGATTGGGGTAAACCAATTAAAAAAGGTTCTTTTCAAAATATTTCTGCTCCACAAACTATTACCTTAGATTCTAATGGTATTAATGCTAGATTTATGAGATTTAAAGCTTTAAGTGAGGTTAATGGTAATCCTTGGACAACTGTAGCAGAATTCTATTTAAAAGGATGTATTCCGCCTGTCAATAGCATTAAAGAAGAAATTATTCAAGATGAATTTCCTGTTTTTCCTGTCCCAATATCTCATTCTTTTACAATGTCTTTGCCTTTTGGACAGCATTTTACTTGTAGAATATTTTCTATAGATGGAAGCCTAAAACAAGAATCTACCTTTGAAAGATCGTCCGATTCATTTTCTACAGATATACATTCTTTACAACAGGGAATATATCTTATTCAATTGATCAATGAACATGGTTCTGTATACAAGTCTAGAATTATTATAAGTAGATAACATAGTTATGATTACACTTCAAAATTATATAAATGGTTCTTTATGTAACCCTATAGAAAACAATTGGTTAGATAATATAGAGCCGGCTACAGGTACAGTATATTCTAAAATACCTGATTCATCGCAATATGATATAGATCTTGCTATTGAAGCAGCAAAATCAGCTAAATATTCCTGGGCTAATATGTCTGTAGAAGATCGCTCTGCCATTATGATGAAAATAGCTGATGGAATAAGAAATCGATTTGATGAATTTGCAGTGGCAGAATCTAAAGATCAAGGTAAGCCTTTATGGTTAAGCAAAGCAATGGATATTACCAGGGCAATTCAGAATATTGAATTTTTTGCTACTGAAATTTTACATTTTGCTTCAGAATCGCATCATTCTTCTCAGACAATAAATTATACTTTAAGATCTCCAATTGGCATTGTGGGGTGTATATCTCCATGGAATCTACCTTTATATTTATTTACATGGAAAATTGCTCCTGCCTTAGCAACAGGAAATTGTGTTATTGCAAAACCTTCAGAATTAACTCCCTATACTGCAACATTATTTGCAGAAATATGCATAGAAGCTGGATTGCCTGCTG